>JBNMPQ010000127.1:0-7882 GCA_051276935.1 Oleispira sp.
CAAGCTCTGCCAACGCATTGGAGATAACACCAAAGCCTTCTTGTAATAGCTTTTCGTATTGTCCGATGTCGGAGGCTTTAGTGAAGTTAAAGGCTTCGAAGTTATCCATGATATTAGCGCGGGTAACGTTCACGTCATCGACTGCCGGAACACCGGGAATACCGTCTAAAATGCCCTTGGTAGAGGGAGTGATTAATAATCCAGGGAGCTTCTGATCTTTGCTAAGACCTTCCGGCATTTGGATACCGCAGAAATGACGTTCGCCTTTGCTATAAGCACGCCACATAGAACCTGTGATGTATTGACGACAAATCGCTTCGATCATCACTGGGCGAGCTTTTTGTACGATCCAGACAAACGGATGGGGAATATCAAGAATGTGGCTATCGGCTAAGCCTTGCTCACGGAATAAGCGGAACCAGTGGTTGGAGATGGCATTCAATGCCGCCCCTTTACCCGGAACACCCTTCATGCCGCCTTCGCCCTGCCAGATGCAGTCAAACGCTGAAATGCGATCGCTGATCACCATAATGGCCAAAGGCGCATCAGGTGCCACGTCGTAGCCTTTTTCTTCAATCAGACGCTTGCTATCAGCCTCGGTTAACCAATAAACCGAACGGACCTTGCCGCTGTGCACGGGCTTATCAGTACGAATGGGAAGGTCGTTATTCACCGCTAGAATTTGATCTGCAAGACTCATAATCAAGGCCTCAAGCTGAGTTAACAGCCATCTATAAAAAGGTAGAAGAAATTATGGCGCGGATTCTACCAGACTGAGGCCTTGCTAGCACTTGCCAAGGCATTAAAATATTTTGGCAATCACCGATTCCGGTAACTTTGGCATCACTTTACGCAGAATCGCCCAAGGCCAGCTTGGTACGACGATGTCGGTTTTGCCTTTTTCAATGGCATTCACCATGGTGTTAGCGGCTTTATCGGCATCGATCACAAAAGGAAATTTATCAATGTTGTCATCGATTTCTGTGCGAATAAATCCAGGATGAATAACCGTCACCTTAATATCTTTTTTGCGATACAGCTCAGTACCAACAGCTTGAAGGTAATTAGTGACCGCGGCTTTTGACGCCGAATACGCGGCACTGCCTGGAATCCCTCTGAACGCGGAGAAAGAAGACATACCGACTATGTGACCAAAGCCCTGCTCACGGAAAATAGCCACGGCAGCATCAATCGTCGCTATTGCACCATAAAGATTGGTTTGTAAAATGCTTTTATCAATGGTCAGATCCCCAGTGCCTGTTCTGCGCACACCGGTAATACCGGCATTCGCAACCACAATGTCGATATTGCCTAGACTTGATTTAATGTCGTTTAAGACCGCAGGTACGGTCTCTAATTCATTCACATCCAAGGCGGCACTGATCACTTGGATATGACTATTTTTTTCAGACAGTTCTTGTTTAAGAGATTCCAGCTTCTCTACGCGACGAGCACACAAAGCAATGTTGTAGCCTCGGCTTGCAAATTCACGCGCTAATGCTGCGCCGATGCCAGAAGAGGCACCGGTAATGACTACACTTTTTGTCATGCTGTAAATCCCAATTTAATCAATTATAAGGTTTTAATTATCGTTATATTTTATAAATTTATCTTGGGTGATAACAAGAATGATGTAAAGAGACGAATTGGCCATTTGGGAGGCTAATAGCGTCACTATCGACTTAGCGCAAAATCAGTCTGCATTGACTGCTCGCCCTTCGGCCCAATCTCTGAGCGCAACCATGCGTTCCGACATGGTGACCGACAGTGGCTGAGTTCTTTGAATTTCATCCATTAGAATGTCAGTATTCATATTTTTTGCACTCGGCTCACTCTTAACGGTGTGCCAAGCAGATACAATGGCTTGCTCTAATTCTGCCCCCGAAAAACCGTCGCTGATTTCAGCAAGCAAAGGTAAGTCGAATTGCTTTGGCTTTAAACCTCTCTTTTTTAAGTGGATGGCTAAAATGTCTTCTCGTACTTGCTCTCTGGGCAAGTCGACAAAAAATATTTCATCAAGGCGACCCTTTCTGCCTTTCGGTCGCATATCATCTGTTGCGGTTAAAAATGCTTCGCGTCGTTTGTTAAGCCATGTCTTCATATTGCTTAGGCCAGCGACTTCACCAAAACGAGCAGTATCGGACTCAAAGCTAATGATACCGTCCATATTCAGTAATTCCATCTTGGCTTTACTGACTTCGGGAACGTCATCTTGAGAAATAGCACCATCGAGAAAAGGATGAAGATCGCAAAATAAAAACATTCCACCGTGTTCGCGTGCTTTAATATTTTTAAGTGCGTCGACTGGCTGACTGGTGCTTTGTCCATTAACATCTTCACCAAAACTTAAGCGGCGTAAACCCTCATACATACATCGCGAGATATGTAATAATTAGCAATATCATCGCTCGGTAGTAATATTAGACATGGCAAATAGTTCAGAAGATCATAACTGCGTTCAATCTTACTCACTGAAGACTATTGGGGTGGTTCACTCGTGCTTTAAAGAAAAGTTTGCTATTCCTCGTCAGCCAGCATTAGCCCCGGCGGCAAAAGGTGAAATTGAATTATTGGCTCCTTACGATGATCCTCTGGCCATTGAGGGTTTAGAAGATGTCAGCCATCTATGGCTCAGCTTTATCTTTCACGAAGCCATGCCAAAAGACGGTGACGTTCGCTTGCGTGTTCGCCCACCGCGCTTAGGGGGCAATAAAAAGATTGGGGTTTTTGCTACTCGTGCAACCCACAGACCAAATCCTCTGGGGCTTTCAGTGGTGAAGCTTGAGGGCATTAAAAATGGTCGTTTACAGATATCCGGAATCGATTTATTAGATGGCACGCCCATTGTCGACATCAAACCTTATGTGCCTTATGCCGATGCCTTACCTAATGCGATTAATGGTATTGCCAGTGGTAGCCCTAAATTGAGCGTGGTTGAGTTTACCCTTACTGCACTGGCCTCTGCCGCCGAACAAGGAAAACGTTTAGAGCAACCGGTAAAAGAATTAATTGAGCAAATGCTCGCTCAAGATCCGAAGCCTGCTTATCAAAAACCAGACCCTGAACGTATTTATGGGGTTAAAATATGGGACCTAGAGGTGAAGTGGCGCTATCTAAAAGAAGGTCGCTTAACCATCACGTCTATTACTCTTGCGGATTGTTTTTAATCGTTATTTTAGTGTGTAAGCACGTTGATAAAACGCTTTTATGCCTTTGGCTTTGAAGCGAGGTTCTTCTTCTATAATGTCGGCTTCTTCTAATAATTGAATCGAATAGCTATTCCCATACAACGCTTCAATATTCTCCGTCGACACCGCAAAAGGGGGTCCTCCCGCGACGGTTTGATCGTAATCTAATGTGATTAATAGTTGAGGCGCATATTCGGTTATTTTGGCTAGATGCCGTGAATAGTCTGTTCGCAGGGGTTCGGGTAAGGCGATGAGCGCGCCTCTATCATAAACCAGAGCAACGTCTCTTAAATCACCTTGGGTGAGCGCAAAGAAATCACCGACGTAAATCTGTAAGTTGTTAGCCTGATAGAGCTTCCCACCCGCCCAATCGCTTATCTTTACAGGATTATCCGGCTGTAAATCTAATGCCTGAAAGACCGCCTGCACCGCCACTTCACTTAATTCTACGGCAACCACTGAGTAATTTTTTGATAACAAGTAACCGATATCAAGGGTTTTGCCGCACAAAGGGAGGAATATTCTGTTCTGCACTTCTGACACGGTATTGAACTGAAATAGCTCAAGATTACGTATTAATAACGGATGAACATAATTAAGGTGAAAACCGACTTGGTTTAGTTTCCACCTGTCGTGCCAAAAAGTATGTTCCATATATTAACCTTATTGAATTTTCGCTAAAAGTAAATGTCTAAATTCTTATATCTAAATTGTTGCTACAGAGTACTCTCAAGTGTGGCTCTAAACTAACAAATAGGCCAATAAACTTAGGTAATCTCGTGTCTGTTCGTTTAAAAATGAAATCAATAGTTCAAATAGTTTGTTAATATAAAATTTCGCTTTAATACATCAAAAGCCGTTATGGAAAAGCATTATGGAGCAGTATTATGGATCATTGGATAATTGATTATGAGTCGGCCATTCGCTTAGGATTTTTCTTGGGTATTTTGGTTCTAATGGCCACCTTAGAAGCGGTATTTCCTCGCCGAAAAAAAATAAAAAATACGACCAGATCATTGCGTAACTCGCGGGGCTTGAGCAATTTCTCGCTCGCATTTGTGGCCTCTATATTAACAAGGATCATTCTACCCATTGGCTTGGTTAGTTTCGCTTTTTATTGCCAACAGTCAGGTTGGGGACTGTTTAATCAAGCGCTGTTAAGTCCGATCAATAGCGCTATAATTTTTATTGTTAGCTTGGTACTGTTTGATTTTATTATTTATTGGCAGCATAGAGTTTTTCATTATGTGCCAGTGCTATGGCGCTTACATAAAGTTCATCATAGCGACCAAGAATTTGATGTGACGACGGGAATACGCTTTCATCCCTTCGAGATTTTATTATCAATTGCGATCAAGTTCTCGGTGGTTGTGATTTTTGGACTGACCCCCGAAAGTATTATTGCCTTTGAAGTGATCTTAAATGGTTTGGCATTGTTCAATCATAGTAATTTTAAAATCCCATTAACGATTGATTATTATTTACGAAAATTTATTGTCACCCCTGATATGCACAGAGTGCATCATTCTCAAATTCTGACAGAAACAAACAGCAACTTTGGCTTTAACATCAGCTTATGGGATCGACTTTTTGGCAGCTATCAAGATCAGCCAAGCTTGGGACATGAGGGCATTGAGATTGGATTACGAGAATACAAAGACACCGAGCAATCTAATAAATTATTAACGCTGCTGATCATGCCTTTTAAGACTTTGAAAAAATAACGTGTCTATTCCCTAAACACAAAAAAGCCTGCAAGATGCAGGCTTTTTATTCACAATCGCTTTTAAAATTTGTAACCCACACCGGCCATTACAACGATTGGATCGATTTCGACTTCATCTTCATCCAAACCAATTTTGTCAGTTCCATCTAGCGTTGTATTAATATCCATGTACCATACTGCGAAGTTGGCCATAAATTTATCATCGATATCATAGTTAATACCGGCGGATAACGACCAACCAAGACTGTCACTTAAAGACCCTAAGCTATCGCCTTTTACGATGCCAGCTTCATCAAAGAAAAAAGTCATATTCACGCCAGCACCCACATAAGGCTGCAACGCTGAACTAGAATCCATTGGGTAATACTGAGCTGAGATGGTAGGTGGCAAATGCTTTGTTGTACCCGCCGTATCGCCATTAACTTCGATTTTATGCTTAAAAGGCGTGGCTGCTAATAATTCAACACCGACTTGAGGTGACACCATATAAGTCGCGGTTAAGCCTATTTGAGTATCCCCTTTCACCTGAACGGTCACATCAGCATTTAATGCGCTGGATCGACCTTTAAGATTATCATCTTTAGGGGTGACGTTAATGACACCCGCTTTAATCATGATGTCGCCCGTTTCGTAAGCCATCACCTGTGATGAACCTAATACAGCGATACTTGTTGCTAACAATGTAGATACCAGTTTCATAAGTACTCCTTAATATATGCAATAACAATGCGTTCATATTACGAGTGCTTCGATTAATTACGTTGATGTGCATCAATGTATAACTGTAGTAATTACAGAGTTTATTTAAACACCTGATCTATGTCATGGTTTTATTCATACTGAGCGCCATGGCTTCAGCGATTTTAATGCCATCAATCGCGGCCGACATAATGCCACCGGCATAACCTGCGCCTTCACCCGCAGGGTATAAACCTTGAGTATTAATACTTTCATAGCCTTCGTCACGTTTAATACTGATTGGCGCTGACGTGCGGGTTTCGACACCGGTTAATAACGCGTCGTCTTTCGCAAAACCTTTAATTTTACGGTTAAACGCAGGGATAGCTTCTCGAATCGCGGCGACAGCAAAAGCGGGCAAGGCTTTTGAAAGATCAACTAATTTAATGCCCGGTTGAAATGAAGGTTTCACAGTGCCTAAACTTTCTAACTCTTTTTTAC
The DNA here is from genome assembly GCA_051276935.1 of Oleispira sp. Lineage (GTDB taxonomy): Bacteria > Pseudomonadota > Gammaproteobacteria > Pseudomonadales > Oceanobacteraceae > Oleispira. The sequence goes on from JBNMPQ010000127.1 coordinate 6,094, forward strand.
TGGAATCAATGCCTTTTAAGAAATCACCTACCGTTTGCGCAGGGGCGTCATAATCTGAGCCACCCAATACATAGGCACTTTTTTCTAACTGACGCTGTAATTCTATTCCTGCTAACGGTCCACCGGGATAATCGCTAGGATCAATACCCACTACAACGGCGCTATTGGCATTACGTTCATTACGTGAATACTGGCTCATGCCATTGGTAACGACACAATGTTCTTCTGACGTCGCAGCCACCACTGTACCGCCGGGGCACATACAGAAACTGTAGACCGAGCGGCCATTTTTACAGTGATGCACCAGCTTATAATCCGCCGCACCGAGTATTTCGTTACCCGCATTCGGGCCAAAGCGGGCGGCATCAATGGTCGATTGTTCGTGTTCGATACGAAAACCAATAGAGAACGGTTTGGCTTCGATATAGATGCCGCGGTTATGCAACATTTCAAACGTATCACGAGCACTGTGGCCAATCGCAAAGGCAATGTGATTAGACTTTAAGGTTTCACCCGTCGATAAGGTTAAACCGGTAATTTTCTGATGCTCGTTATCACCCTCACCCGTTATTTCTAATTCAATATCATCCACACGGCTGCTGAAACGAATTTCGCCGCCTAAACGGATAATCTCTGCGCGCATTTTCTCGACCATAGACACCAATTTAAAGGTGCCGATGTGAGGCTTACTAACGTACATGATTTCGTCGGGGGCACCGGAGGCTACAAATTCGGTTAATACTTTGCGAGCATACTGTTTGGGGTCTTTTACTTGGCTGTATAACTTGCCGTCAGAGAATGTGCCCGCGCCACCTTCACCAAACTGTACGTTGGATTCGGTATTGAGTTTTTTCTGACGCCAAAAGCCGAAGGTATCTTTGGTACGTTCCCGTACTTCTTTACCCCGATCGAGGATAATGGGGTTGTAACCCATTTGCGCCAACGTCAGTCCTGCCAATAAACCACACGGCCCAAATCCGACCACAATGGGGCGTTCGGTTAATTCTGCTGGCGCTTGAGCCACATAGTGATAGTTAAGATCGGGGGCTTGCTTGATGAGTTGATCGTCTGCAAATTTACTTAATAATTCAGTTTCTAGTGCTGGGGATACTTCAACATCAAGGGTATAAATAAGGGATATATTGCTCTTCTTACGCGCATCGTAACCGCGACGGTACATATTGAAGCTAATCAATTGATCTTGAGTGATGTCTAATGTGGTTAAGACCGCATGAGGCAGCGCTTGATCATTGTGATCAAGCGGTAATTTGATGTTACTGAGACGAATCATGGTGGAGCCTTTACAGAAATGTTACTTAGCTATAGTAAAGGCGGCATTTTACGATATTTCTCGCTGTTTTTATAGGGTTTTAGCTATATAGGGCTCTAACTAGGCCGTACTAACCAAAGCTGGCGGCTTTAAGATACGCGGGGCGTTGCTGTACTTTCGCAAGGTAAGCCAAAGTCTTATCTTGGCCTTTTAACAAACCAATACTGCCCGCAATTTCTAATATGCTCGTCATCATAATATCGGCTGCGGTAAACTCAGTCCCTGCAAAATACTCACGTTTAGCCAATACAGATTCAATGTAACCAAAGTCTAAGCTCACTTCTTTGGCAATGTATCCGTCCATCGGTTGATCGCCACTGCGGGTTTCCATGCCCATGAATAGCTTACACATAACCGGCAGACCTAAAGAGCCTTCAGCAAAGTGTGACCATTCTAGATACTGATAATATTCTTTTGTACCCTGATCAGGACGCAAGCGTTTTTCAGCATTAAGGTTCT
>JBNMPQ010000128.1:0-7779 GCA_051276935.1 Oleispira sp.
TGAAACAACGGTACTGGGTGATTATGATATTTCAGTGAGGGGGGATTACATCGTGATTGCGGTTAAACGTGCCTTACAAGGCTGGAATTTAGAGCGTATAAATTTAGAAGGGACTCACTTCGATGGTCTTAGCTTTGATAAAGGTGAAGCGGTTGCCATTCTCTCATGGGAAAGGATTACGAATACTAAGGCGATTGAAAACAGTCCACAAATTTTACCTAATGGTAATGTTTTATACAGTGCCGATTATGATGGAATTTATAATTTGTTTCTTTTAAATAATACTACAGAGCTTAGGGTGACTCAGTTAACTAATATGTTAACAGGAGCATTTGAGCCTAAATTAATAACGTATGAAGACCCTTCGAAGCCCACTGAAATTATTTTTCAGGCGTATACCGCAGAAGGTTTTGAAATGAGAAAAATCATATTAAATAAGGATTCACTGACGGCACTAAAAAGTTTTCCTCTTAGTCAGCAGCAGGGGACTTATAATTACCCAGCGCCTTATGTCATAAACGTTGAAAAAACTCAGACTGAAGACTACCAGCCTTGGTCCAGTTTAGCGCCTGCGTGGTGGTTTCCTTATTATAGTGCGACGGAACAGGCAAGCCAAATTGGTCTATCAACCGGAGGCAACGATGTATTGGCGCGTCATAACTATGCATTACAAGTGGCCGTTGATCGCGATAACGAATTGGTAGAAGGCAGTCTATTTTATAATTATGACAATCGCTATCAAGTGGGATTTCAGCGCACTCATGAATATGTGGATGTTTTTGATGACAGTAAACCTGAATACATTGTCGAGCAAGATCGTTGGGTCTTTGCGCGCAACCATATTGTAAATGCTTTTGAAGATCATTTTTCACTGAATGCAGCCATTATTATTGAAAGAGAGGGAACAATTTCTCGTGATGATTTGTTCTTGGTTTCCTGCTTTGATGCCTATTTTAAACGCCATAAAACGTGTGAAAAAACGTTAGTGGGTATTGGTTTGCAATTTGATAGTCGCGAAGGGTATTTAAACAGCCCGGGTTTTTCTGCTGGCCGTTATTTTGATTTAGTCTATGAAACCAATGACGTATTAAGCGGATTTTCTGATAGTGATTATCGGGGTGGAATACTTCAAGGCCAGTGGCAGGAAGTCTTTGATTTACCGGGCAGACGTTCACTCTCTTTACAAGTACTCGCTGCCCGAACGAGCAAAGAGAATGAAGCAGTGACAATTGGCGGTGAAAAACGCTTAACTGAACTCAGTCTTTTTGGCCGTGATGATTTTGCCTTAAGAGGCTATGGTTCTTCGGTACAAGGTGGTAATAACATGAATGTTAATCGCCTTAACGTTAATCAATGGTTAGGCCGAATTGATAAAGGTTGGGGTATCTGGCCAATCGCGGTAGGAGATTATTCTGCCAATGTGTACGTCGATTATGGCAGTGCTTGGAAAACGGGTGAAACGGCTAAATATTTAACAGGGATAGGGGTTGATTTTAATATTGAGATATTAGCTTTTTATAATTTGATGGTACCCGTGCGTTTGAGTCTTGCACGCGGATTGGACGATGATGTGGGAGAGACTCGAGCCAGTATGGGGATCAGTGTGCCTTATTAGGGAGCGTTATAAGGGATAAGTGCAAAACAAGTTGAAAGACCCATTAACTCAAGGTGTTTTCCGTGGTTAGTAGGTCTCTCTTTATTTTAGCGTTACCGTTTTAATCTTTTTGTTGTTTCTCAAGCATGACTTTCAACGAGCGAATTTCTGCAGCTAATTCATCCATGGTGATTTTACCGTCTGCCTCATCTTGCGCAGCGCGTTCTTTGGCGTGCTCATCTTCTAATACATTCACTACAATTCCGATGACCATGTTTAAAAAAGCAAAAGCGGTTAAAAAGATAAAGGTTAAGTAATAGATCCAACTGAGTGGGTGTACGTCCATGGTCTCATACATAACATCGGTCCAATCTTCAAATGTCATTATGCGGAATAAGGTAAGCAAAGAAATTGAAATGTCGCCCCAAAGCTCAGGGTTTATCTTAGCAAAAAAGGTCGCGCCTACGGCCGCGTAGATGTAGAAAATAATAAACATCAATAAAAGCACATAGCCTAATTGAGGCAGTGCACGTATTAATGAGTTGAGTAGCATACGCAGTTCTGGAATGATGGAAACCATTCGCAAAACCCTAAAAATCCTTACTAGACGTCCGATCAAGGCCATCTCACTATCATCAATCGGAATTAAACTGACGACAACAATTAAAGTATCAAATACATTCCATCCACTATGAAAGAAACGTTTTTTGTTTTCTTCTGCAATAAAACGAATAGTGATTTCAATTAAGAAAATGATGGTGATTGCAAAATCCAACCATTTCATCAGTTGCATCACGCCTTCAGGAATTTGATAGGTTTTAGCACCAATCAACAGCGCCGATAAAATAATGATACTGACAACAAAGAGCTCAAATATTTTATTATTACGTAAGCGTAACGAAGCGTTTTGGATTTGTTCAATATTCATAGGAGATCACTGAGGTTTACTTTGAGGTAACGGACTAAAATGGTTAAATTGCGAGCCATGAAAGTCATGGCTCGCACATAAAGAGTGCTACTGTTTTTTAAGGTACGCGCTGATTAAAACAATGCGTGTACCGTTAACTTTACCTTCAACATGAAGTGGGTTGTCCGTTAAAGAAATACCTTTAACCATCGTGCCACGCTTAGCCGTAAAGTTAGCACCTTTGACCACAAGATCTTTAATCAAGGTAACGTTATCACCAGCAATTAAAGGTGCGCCGTTACTATCGCGGGTTGTTTCAGCGCTGAAGTCGACCATGCCTGCTTCTGCCCACTTCTGTACCTCTTCATCGAAGTACATCATATCGACTAAGTCTTGGGCCCAGTCTTCGCCTTTTGCCTTCAAGGTCTTAAGCTGACGCCATGCCATGACTTGTACGGGAAGCTCTTGGCTCCACATGCTGTCGTTTAAACACCGCCAGTGATTACCATCGAGCGTATCTGGGTTATTAATTTGATCTGTACAGGTTGAGCAAAGCATGACACTTTGTTCAACGCTGCCATCGCTAGGAGCAACTTCAAATTTGGCGACAGGTGCATCAGCAGCACATAATTCACATTTGGAGCCACAGCGTGCCAATAGGGTATTTTCTGTTGTCATTATTAAAGCCTCGAATTTCAGCAGGTATTATGCCACTGATGGAGGCAATGGGAAATACGGGTAATGATTTACCCGTATGCTAAATAATTATGAAGCGCACACCGCCTTCATACGTATTTTATGTGTCCAATGTAAGAAACCATGAGATGTTGAATACTGGGTGTTGACTGCGACAATGTCATGTAAGCATTTTTGCTGCAGTTGTTGGTAGGCCTGATTGACATAATCTGTATCGAAGGCAAAACCAAGAATAACGGTCTGTTCAGTACTCACTTCAACAATATAGTTATCAATGTTGCTTAATTGTGGCGTATTCGAAGATACATCGGACATATGAGACATGTGAATGCTATGAGTGCAGCCTGTTATTGAAAGTGTGAGGAGTAATAGAATTTTTTTCATTTAATATTCACCTTAGCCTTTCCGGCAGTAACCTGTCGCAATGACTTCACGTTTGAATACTAAAAAATATGCCGTTGTTTGATGCTTAGTTAAAACCCCTTCCACTTTGCCACCAACGCATTGGCGTTTTAGATCCATAATAGCGACATCGATAAAATCGTTAGAAAAAGCAATGCCTAGCAAATTCCAGCTATTGGATGTAGCGGTGATGCTATTGCCACGTTCTGCTGGAATCTGAGTAAGTGACACTGAGTTGAGGCTTACGCAAGCGCTTAGAGATAAGCAAATAGCGATTGAAACGAATAATTTTTTTAACATAATAATTTCCTTTATTGAATGCAGTAGCCGCTGATCCGGACAATTTCACCACTTACAGGCCCAAGGCTTTTTGCCTCGCGTACAGAGGTTAATCCCGTTAGTTTTCCCGTTGGGCATTCGGCGTAGATATATTCCATTACCTTATTGCCATATTCATCATCGAATACTGGGTTTCCTGTTCTGGGGCCCATATTTATGAGCGCTAGAACATTACGGATTTGTTGAAAATTTTGGGATGTTTGACCGTTTGATGCAACCCGTCCAATTTCGGCAGCAGCAGCTGCTTCAAAACCAAACTGGCTAACCTGAACATTAAAGGGGATTAGAGATCCTTGACTCTGATCAATCTCACCGATCTGAACATGATCAAGGCGAGCACAAGCTGTTAGTAAACCAACAGCGGCTATAGCGACATATTTACGCACAGCGATTCCTTGTAAAATATTGGGATCAGGATACTAATAACAGAACATAAAAAGGTCAAGTATTGTAAGGAAATTAGAATATTAAAACGCCGACAATTGGAGATGCAAACATAACTCCGACGGAATTCTAGCAATAAAGGTCATTGCTAGATGGCTGGGTGATAAAGAAAGTAGAGCAGAGGTAAAAGATTGAAAATAGCAGAGTCTTTAATTGGAATTTTTATTTAAAGGCTCTGCTTGGATCGATACGAAGTATTCTATTGGCTATTAGTCGCGTTATTGTCCGCTTTTAATACGGCTTCAGGAGTTTCGTCTAGAACAGCCTCAAATTGCTTAAGTCGTTTTTTTACCGATAATAATTCAACAATGATAGTCCAAGAATTAACCAAGTATTGGAAAGAATTACTCACCTGACCAAACGCGGTGAGAATCTGTTGCAGAATGCCGAAGGTAATCGCGCCAACGGCAATGGTGGGTACTAAGAGTATAAATACAAATATGTTATCTGCTTGTAAATACAAACTTCTCGCGACGTTAAAATACATGTAATGAAAGTACAGGCGGAAATAGTTTTTTCGTACATTGGAAAATAGTTCGCTGAGTGCAATCGGTTGAGCGCGATTATCGTTGTCTTCACCATAAACCAACTCTTTACGGAACGCCGCTTCCACTTTTTGATTATTAAATTGCAGTCCAGGCAATTTGATACCGACTAACGCTAAGATGCCTGTACCAAAAATAGACCAAAACAGTGCTGCATAAAATAGCGGATGAGCAATCTGTCCAACAATTGGCAGTTCAGATATGTACTCAGATAATACCCACAGTACAGGTAAAAAAGCGAACAAGGTCATGACGGCTTCTATTAGTGATACCCCTAAGTCTTCCATTATTGTCGCAAAGCGCATGGTATCTTCTTGAATACGCTGTGATGCACCCTCAACATTGCGTAATTTTTTCCAATTTTGCGTATAATACTCGTTCATGGCGGTGCGCCAGCGAAAAATGAAGTGACTCACTAAGAACTTAGTCGCGACATAGATAAAAATAGCTAAGAAAGCAATTTCGGCGAATAACATGAGCAGGTCAAATAGCTGACCTGTTGCCGAACTCAATTCTTGTTCACTAGCGACTTTAGCCACAGTACTTTCATCGATAGGCTTTAATAATGATTGCACTAAATCAAAAAATGGGCGACGCCAGTTATTGATCGCAACAGAAACTTGTACCGAATAATAAGTCGAAAATAAAATAGCGGAAGAACCAACGATAGACCACCACTGCCATTTATGAGGAGAAATTTTAAACCATAAGAAGGCAAAAATCGCAGTGCAGATAAAATAGAAACCGTAAAATAATAAGAAAGTATTCGTTACGAAGTGTCCTAATCCTATTACAGGTTTCGTATCTGAAATGTCCAGCCCTACCAAGCTGGCCATCTGTTCGTTGAAACCATACCAAATAGCAGAAGCGGCAGCCGCAAAGATCAATACGGATAAGAAAAATAGCCGAGGATTGGGAAAGAAAGACTTAAACATACGAGTGAATAACCTTATTTTTTACAGTTCAGCAATGGCTGAGTGCAGATCTAATTATTGTATTTAGAGTAAGAGCATCTTAATAAAGTTCATTCCTGCTCGCGTTTAGCTAGCGAGGGTAATTTGAACTTCTTGCTCAGTATCTTATCCAGTATTGTCGTTGGTAACCAGCGTTTCAATAGCGGTAAACCAAAACTGCCATTACCAATTCGAATAACGGCTTTGGGCTTGTTTAATAATTGTTCAACTAAACTCTCGGCAAACTCTGCTGCCGGGGTAGGATTATCTTGTGAGGCGGTTGCTCTGGCTTGAATAGCGTCTTTTAATGGAGCATAGAGTGACTTAGGCGTAATGCGTTGTAGCACATTGTTCAGAGAGTTGTCGCCAAATTTGGATTCAATAGCACCGGGCTGCACAGTAATAACATCAATGCCAAAAGGAGCGAGCTCCATTCTTTGGGCATCTGATAACGAGTGTAATGCCGCTTTAGTCGCGCAGTAAGCACCTGAAAAAGGGGTGGTCGTTATACCGGATACCGAACCAATATTAACGACTTGGGCATTACTTTTTATATCTTTGTTATCTGATTCTGTTTGTATCATCACTTTTTTAGCCATCAGCAGTGGCAAGCAGACTTTAGTCAATTCCATAGGCGCGAAAACATTTGTTTCAAATTGCGCACGAAGATCTTCAATAGGCATATCAGCCAGAGGTCCCATCGCAGCGTAACCAGCATTATTAATCAGCACATCGAGGTAGTTATGATCTTGCTTAATGTGTGCGATTGCATTGTGGATACTGCTTTGGCTGTTAACATCTAAAGAGAGTTTAGTAAGGTTTGAATGTTCAGTTAAGTCATTCAGGCTTCGAATGTTACGAGCACTGGCATAAACGTGAAAACCTTTGTCTAAATATTTTTTACACAGAGCTTGGCCAATACCCGATGAACAGCCAGTGATTAAAACAGTTTTCATGATGTTGCCTTTTGTCTAGCAGGAGTTCTGTCGAACCATGGTTGAGCCTGCTCCAGTTGATGTGCTAACTGAAATAATGTTTTTTCATCACCTAGTGGTGCGATAAATTGAGAGCCTAGAGGTAGCCCTGATGGGGTCCAATAAAGAGGAACCGACATCGCAGGTTGCCCTGTGAGGTTAGCGAGTTGTGTAAAGGGTAATTTCTCTAAATTTTGTAATGCTATCTTTTTCGTCATACCTGATTTTAACAATAAGTTTTGCAGGCCAAAGGCATTAACAATTTTAGTCCCTACTCTATCCAATAATCCTAAATCAAACTCACCGATAGGAACAGGTTCACTGCCTAACGTTGGCGTTAATAATAAATCATATTCTTGATGCAGAGCATGCATGCTTTGGCTGAATTCATTCCAACGACGTTTAGCGGTTACAAACTTTTCCGCAGATATCTTTTTACCAATGTAGCCCATCAGTTTGGTTGTATCTTCTACATCTAAGTTACTGAAGTTGCTATTTAACAGCTTCGCTGCAAACTCAAGGTCGGCCGCCACGTGGCCATAATACATCGTCAAATAACTATCGGTTAGATCTTCAGCGTTAATATACGGATGAACAGCCTCTACAGTATGACCTAGGGACTCTAAAAGTTGTACGGTATGTTGAACGGTCTGAATGGCATCTTCTGTCACAGGGCGGTCAAAAAAAGATTGCACGGTATAAGCAATCTTTAATGGCCGAACAGGTGTCTCTAAGCAGGCGAGATAACCTGTTTCTTTGCGAACAGGATACGGTGTGCTGCCATCAGGGCCAGAAACGACATCCAGCATGGCAGCGCTATCACGGACTGAGCGAGTTAATACATGTTCTGCCGATGCGCCATCCCAATTCTCACTAAAATAAGGGCCGGTTGGTGAACGTCCTCGTGAAGGTTTTAAACCAAATA
>JBNMPQ010000129.1:0-7695 GCA_051276935.1 Oleispira sp.
GCTCACATACTCGCCAACACGAGTATCGATGCGTAACATTTCACCGATTTCAATGAACAATGGTACGCGGACCATCGCGCCTGTTTGCAAAAATGCAGGCTTTGAACCACCTTGAGCAGTATCACCTTTAAGACCAGGGTCAGTTTCTGTCACTTCAAGATCAATGAAGTTAGGCGCCGTAATACTTAAAATAGCGCCATTAAACAAGGTTACTTCGTAAACCTGCTGTTCTTTCAACCAGTTTTTGTTTTCGCTAATCGCTTCTTCTGATGCACCGTGCTGTTCGAACGTTCCGTCGGTCATCATGAAATGCCAAAATTCACCGTCGGTGTAAAGGTATTCCATTTCGACGTCCATGACGTCGGCACCTTCTAATTTCTCGCCCGACTTAAAAGTACGTTCCCAGCTGCGACCATTCTTTAAGTTTTTTAACTTAACACGGCTAAAAGCTTGACCCTTACCCGGCTTAACAAATTCGTTCTCTACGATGGCACAAGGATCGCCATCCAGCATTACTTTAAGACCTGATTTGAATTCGCTGGTAGAATAATTAGCCATGTGACCTCGACAAAATATTGATGGGGTTAAGCACACCGGCCCCAGAAAAAGAGCTATGATAACCGAAACCCCCTTAGTGATCGAATCTTTAACCGATATTAATGAAGCCCTAGCGTCAGATAACTGGAATAAAGTGCTATCGGGAGCAACAAAAGATGTTAAAAGCTTATTAACTAAGTTGAACATCCCTCTGTCTGATCTTACTCAACGTCAACAAGCTTGCTTGGATTTCCCACTTTTAGTTCCTCAGCCTTTTATCAACAAAATGGAAAAAGGCAATGTCAACGACCCCTTGCTGTTACAGGTACTTCCGCAGCGCGCTGAACTAGAAATAGTCGATGGTTTTATCAATGATCCACTTGCCGAAAAACACAGCAATTTACAGAAGGGCCTTATTCACAAGTATCATGGCCGAGTGCTAGTACTGTTAAGTACAGGTTGTGCGGTTAATTGCCGTTACTGTTTTCGTCGTCACTTTCCTTATAACGAAAATCGTATTGGTAAAAATGACTGGGAAGGTATTTTGGATTATGTTAGCCAAGATACGTCCATTGAAGAGCTCATATTAAGTGGTGGAGACCCCTTGATGTTAAGCGACCAACAGTTAGAAAAATTTATTAAACGAGCTGAAACTATTCCTCACTTAGAGCGTTTGCGTATTCATACACGCTTGCCGGTGGTTATTCCTCAACGCATCACTGAAAAATTGGCCGAGATTTTACATTCCTCACGTTTCGACTGTGCCATAGTACTGCATATCAACCATAGTCAAGAACTGGACAGTGAACTGACCAACCGTTTGTCAACGCTAAGAAACGCGAGCATCATTTTATTGAATCAAGCCGTCTTATTGCGCGGAGTGAATGATAGTCTCCAAGCCCAAATGGATTTAAGTAAGGCATTATTTAAAGCAGGTGTATTACCTTACTATCTTCATTTATTAGACAAGGTAAAAGGAGCACACCACTTTGAGGTGTCTGAAAAAGATGCGCAACAATTACACCAGCAACTACTATTAAAACTGTCAGGATATTTGGTGCCTAAATTAGTGCGAGAAGAGTCAGGTAAGGGGAGCAAAACACCCGTACCAATCCTTAGTAACACATAGCAAATACTAGCGGCACAAGATGAAACAGGTTAATCTACTCTGGTTTACAATGGATCAGATAAGATCAACTATAATTAAAACTAAAGTCATAGTTTATTTACATTAGTTGGTAACAAGGAAGGCATGGAAAGCACCAGAACACCGATAAAACTTCATATACCCAGCCCTACCCAGCATCAGTTATCTTTTTGCCAGGCGAATGTTGAAGGTATCACAAATTGGGCTAAAAACCTTCCCATGGCGAATACTGGGGAAGCGGCAAGGCAGTTGTATCAGGCCATTCGTGAATTAAACCAATTGCACGCAGACCCCTTACTGCGCTTCAAGTTACTTGAAGTGATGCGCCCTTATATTTATTCAATCGGTACCTTGCTGGCCAAACATTTTTTACAAACGTCGGTATCATTAAATGAACGACAGCTTAAAATTGCCAATTTAAGTCAATCATTACAGTCGCATTTAGCAACAGGTTATAAATTAGTCGTCGCAAATAGTATCGCAACATTATCCAGCACTGATAAGCCTTCTAAAGTTGTTACAACGTCAATTCATAGAGCCATTACAGACACCACCAGCACCATTCTTAGAGCGTTTCAGCTTTATTGTCATCCACCTGAACGTTCATGGTCTGAAATTAATCAGTTATTTTTATTGGCAGAAATGCGCCATTTAGAAAACTACAAAGTCAACGATACTCAAAACCGATACCTCAGCACCTCTGATATAAGTACCGCTTTTATTCGAGCGCATTTATTAGGCACATCAAAACCTAACAATTTGCGTCAACAAGATTTAATTCAACTTTATGATGCGACTGAACTTTGGGCTGATCGAGTTAAAATTACAGATTGTGATGATGAGTCGGCACTGTTTATTATTAATTTACACAGAGACCGTGTTGCACAATATCGCCAGCACTTACGTGACGAGCAAAAACCCCTATTCCGTAGTTTAAATACTGCAGGGCTGGTACAAGAACTAACGTCTTATGCGGCTAATCCTCAAGGCGCAAGCAGTATTACCGTGCCTGGAAAAATGAGCGATAACTTATTAACTCATTCTATTCAAGCGTGGGGCATTCATTGGCAACGCTCATTCCGTCGCATGCCAACAAAAGGGAAGCTACGTTTGTGCATAGGTTTAAGTGCTACCCACTATTACATTGCGGGCAAAAAAGACTTCGAAAAGCTTCAAGCTGAATTGCGTCCAATAAAAACAGATAAGCCTCATCAACATTCTATCGACACAGGGCATCGCTCTAATAAGGATGTTTGGTCAGGTGCATTCGACGTTGACGGCTCAGTTATACCCGAAAACAACAGTATGAATATTGATACTATTGATTTTATTAGCAAGCATAAAAAAGAAGAAGTTGCCGATACGAGCATTAAGTACCCTGCCCATGAAGTCACCTTGATTAACACAAGTCCAGGGGGGTATTGTTTACATTGGGTGGATGAATTACCTGCCAGTATTCAAGCGGGTGAAATATTGGGCATTCAAGAATCTGGTGTACGACATTGGGCTATTGGTGTTATTCGTTGGATTCGTCATTTAGGAAAGTCAGGAACTCAGTTAGGCATTGAATTATTAGCGCCTAAAGCTGAATCTGGCGCGGCTCAATTGTTACAAAAAACCGGCAAGAACGGCGATTACATGCGCTCTTTACTGTTACCTGGCATTAAAGCAATTGCTCAACCAGCCACTCTTGTTTTACCGCGCATGCCATTTCGTACAGGAAATAAAATTGATCTTCTACACATTGATAGTAATGGACGTCAGCAGCTAACAAAGCGCATTATATCGACGAATAGTTTTAGTCAATTTCAATTTCGCAGTGCAGGTATCAAACCCAATCCTCAAGCTTTGCAGCAAGATAGCGATTTAAAAGATGATGACTTTGACTCTCTGTGGAAAAAATTGTGACGTTCAGCGTTAAGATGTGACCCATTTTACACATTTTTACCTATCATTTAACTTTGCTGACCTTATAATCATTATTTACAGTACAAAGAGTTTCATTACATGCATCCTAGTAGTAGCCGAGATACGCTTCATTTATTGCTATTGACCCACAACCAAAATAACGCAGAAAGCTTAGTCAGCTTGTTGCGAAATTCAGGTCGAGCAACTCGTGCTCATATGGTCTCCTCATTAGAAGATTTCAGTACACAAATTCAAGATAAAACCTGGGACCTAGTGTTGGCAGAGCCCAAAGCCCAAGACATAGAACCTAAAGAACTGTTTAAAAAAATCAAACGCCTCGATAAAGACCTTCCCGTTATCATGCTGGCTGAAGATGTTGACCCGATGCAGCTTGAGTTTTATTTAAAGCTTGGCGCCTGTGATGTCGTTCCTGAAGATGAAAGTAACTTATTGTCTATGGTCATCCAGCGTGAGCTAGCCAACCTTGATAGTCGCCGAACGCTTCGAACAACCCAAGTCAAATTACGAGATGCTGAAAAACGTTGCCAGGGGCTTTTAGAAAGCTCAAAAGATGCCATCACCTATATTCATGATGGTATGCATATCTATGCGAACCAAGCTTATCTTGATTTATTTGGCTACATAAATGTTGATGATCTTGAAGGCATGCCAGTGATGGATATGGTTTCGAGTAGTGACCAAGAAAACCTAAAACAATCGTTGAAAAGCTTTTTAACGACGGGCGGTAATGTCGATTTAAAATACAGCGGTTTAAAAACTGACGAGTCTACATTTCCTCTGACCATGTCGTTATCATCAGCGACTTATGCCGACGAATCATGTACTCAAATTGTTATTCGTGCCAAATCTAATAATTCAAATTTAGAAGCTAAACTCAAAGAAATTAGCAGTCGTGACTTACTCACCGGTCTTTATAATAAACCCTATTTTATGGATAGCTTAGAGTCCGCTGTTGATCGCGCTGTCTTAAAAGGCCATGTCAGCGCTGCCATGTACATCAATATTGATAGGTATGGAAAAGTGAAATCTCAGGTCGGTATTAATAACGCCGATACGGTACTTTGCAGTGTTGCCAACTATTTAAAATCCGCTATAAACAAAAATGATACGCTAGCGCGCGTCGGAGAAGATGTATTTGCTTGGATTCGGCCTAATATTAATGCGGAAGAAGCCCTTGCTGCAGCAGAAAAATTTCGCGATGGTATCGAGCATTTAGTCATTGATGCTAACTCTCGAACCGTGACGATCACTGCAAGTATAGGCGTTGCCTTGATTAATGACAGCTGCAGTGACCCCCGTGATATTTTACAACGCTCTCATCAAGCTTCTGACGCGGTAAGATATGATCAAGGCAGTGAAAAGGGAAATGGTATCCATCTATTTATGGCACAAGAAGTTGCCCCTGATAATACGGAGAGTGGCATTGAAAACCAAGTTTTAGTCGCTTTAAAAGCAGGATCATTCAATCTACTATTTCAGCCACTGATTAACTTAAAAGGCGATGAGCAAGAGCATTACGAGACGTTGCTTCGCATGCCACAAAGTGACGGCGAAGAGCTGTCTGCCGGTGATTTCTTAAATGGCTCTACCATCAATGATGACCTAAAGCGCAAAATAGACCGTTGGGTAATATTACACTCGACCAAGTTACTCAGTGAACATCGCCAGCAAAACTTAAAAACAAGATTGTTCGTTAACTTAAGTGCTGCTTCGCTAATGGATGATACTTTGGCCAGCTGGATTGGGGTCGCGTTAAGTGCCGCAAAACTTGACAGTGATGCCGTCATTTTTCAATTCAATGAAGAAGATGCCACTAAATTCTTAACCCAAGCACAAGAATTTACCGCTAACCTAAAAGTCAATAATTACGCGTGCTCTCTTTCTCGATTCGGCTGCTCATTAAAACCTTTCCAAGCTCTTAAACATCTAACTTTAGACTACGTTAAAGTTGATGGGTCTTTTACCCACGAACTCAACAAGCCAGAATCGTTAGCGACTTTGAAAGAAATGTTAGCGGAGCTACACGGGCAAGAATTAAAAACCATTGTCCCGCTGGTTGAGTCAGCGTCTGCCGTTGCCTCTTTATGGCAACTCGGTACCCACTTCATTCAAGGCTATTACGTACAAGCACCTCAGACAGGTATGGCTTATAACTTCTCGGATGACGACGAATAGCCTTCGCTGCGCTTTGTACTGACTTACAAGGCGCAATTCTGCTACAATTCTTGCAAACTATCTTCCCCCTTATTATTGATTAGAGCCGTGCACTTCGGCTCTCAACAAGTGAGACTTGAAAATGCCCGTATATCGCAGTAAAACCTCCACTGCTGGCCGTAATATGGCCGGTGCTCGTGCTCTTTGGCGCGCTACAGGTATGAAAGACGATGATTTTTCTAAGCCAATCATCGCCGTATCAAACAGCTTCACTCAGTTTGTTCCGGGACATGTTCATTTAAAAGACATGGGGCAGCTTGTTGCTCGTGAAATCGAAAAAGCAGGTGGAGTCGCCAAAGAATTCAATACCATTGCTGTCGATGACGGCATTGCGATGGGCCACGACGGTATGCTTTACAGCTTGCCAAGCCGTGAGTTGATTGCCGATTCTGTTGAATACATGGTTAATGCTCACTGCGCTGATGCCATCGTCTGTATTTCTAACTGCGACAAAATCACCCCAGGAATGTTATTGGCGTCTTTACGCTTAAACATCCCTGTTATCTTCGTATCTGGCGGCCCAATGGAAGCCGGTAAAACCAAGCTTTCTGAGCATAAGCTAGATCTAGTTGATGCTATGGTGATTGCCGCTGACGATAGTGCGAGTGACGAAAAAGTTGCAGAGTACGAGCGTAGCGCTTGCCCTACCTGTGGTTCTTGTTCTGGAATGTTCACTGCCAACTCGATGAACTGCCTAATGGAAGCGCTGGGTCTTGCGTTACCAGGTAACGGTTCTTTACTCGCAACGCACAGCGATCGTGAACAGCTTTTCTTAAAAGCGGGTCGTCAGATTGTTGAAAACGCCAAGCGTTATTATGAAGAAGATGATTATTCTGTATTGCCACGTTCAATCGCCAACTTTAAAGCGTTTGAAAATGCAATGACACTCGACATTGTGATGGGGGGCTCTACTAATACCATTCTTCACTTGTTGGCTGCCGCACAAGAAGCTGAGCTAGATTTCGACTTAAAAGACATTGACCGTCTTTCCCGCGAAGTGCCTCAGCTATGTAAAGTGGCTCCTAACTCGCCGCTTTATCACATGGAAGACGTTCACCGTGCGGGTGGCATCATGGCTATTTTGGGTGAGATCGATCGCGCTGGCTTATTGCACAACGAATTACCAACGGTTCATAGTGCTTCTATGAAAGACGCCCTCGATACATGGGACATCATGCGTAATCCAACGCCTGATGTGATTGAATTTTACAAAGCAGGCCCTGCCGGTATTCCGACGCAAACAGCCTTTAGCCAAAGCACTCGCTACCCATCGGTTGATGGCGATCGTGAGAACGGTTGTATCCGTAATCTTGAAAACGCTTATTCATTGGAAGGTGGTCTGGCCGTTCTTTATGGCAACATTGCCTTAGATGGCTGCGTTGTTAAGACGGCTGGCGTTGATGAATCTATTCACGTTTTCCACGGTAAAGCGAAGATCTTTGAATCGCAAGATAGCGCCGTTGCTGGTATTTTGGCTGATGAAGTGAAAGAAGGCGACATCGTCATCATTCGCTACGAAGGCCCTAAAGGCGGCCCAGGTATGCAAGAAATGCTATACCCAACGTCTTACTTGAAATCTAAAGGTCTGGGCGCTGCCTGCGCGTTACTAACCGACGGTCGCTTCTCGGGTGGCACATCGGGTCTATCCATTGGTCACTGTTCGCCAGAAGCGGCTTCTGGCGGTGCAATTGGTTTATTGGAAGACGGTGATGAGATCATCATTGATATTCCGAACCGTGGTATCAATGTTCAGTTAAGCGATGAAGAACTTGCGACTCGCCGTATTGCACGGGATGCAAAAGGCTGGAAGCCTGCTGAAGAACGTCCACGTAAAGTAAGCACCGCGTTAAAAATCTACGCTAAATTTG
>JBNMPQ010000130.1:0-7660 GCA_051276935.1 Oleispira sp.
TAGTTGGATTGGCGTATTTATCGGAGCGAAAAGTGGAACATGGCTTGAGAGTAAGGCTGAGCTATTAGGCGGTATAGTACTTATCTTAATAGGGTTTAAGGTATTACTCTTCTGAAATATAGCAGTTTCAATAACCCCCATATAATAAGCTGTTATGCGGAACAAATTCAAAGTCGTATTGCGATAACAATATTTAAGGGGAACGTTAATGAAAGTTTTAGTAGTTGGTGCAAGTGGAGCAACAGGAAAACTTTTGGTCGAACAATTGCTTGGTCGAGATGTTGAAGTAAAAGCAATAGTGCGTTCACTCGATGCATTGCCTGACAATCCTAAATTATTTAAAATCCATAAAAGATTGCAATGCTGTTGTTTCTTGTCTGGGCCATAACCTTACGTTTAAAGGCATGTTTGGTAGCCCAAAATTACTCGTGACAGAGACTCTTCAATGTATATGCAAGGCTATTAAATTCTTAGATTTGGATCATCCTGTAAAAGTAGTACTTATGAATACGACAGGAAATAGTAATCGAGACATTCCAGAGACGCCTCCATTAAGTCAACGTATTGTTGTTTCAATATTAAGAACCTTGCTACCCGCACATGTAGATAATGAAAAAGCAGCAGATTTTTTGCGTACTCAAATCGGCCAAAATAATAGTGCTATTGAGTGGGCCGCCGTTCGACCGGATGCTCTAACAAATGAAAAAGAAGTTACTGCATATAATATTCAGCCTTCTCCCACTAGAAATGCGATTTTTGATTCGGGCGCAACAAGCAGGATCAACGTAGGCCATTTTATGGCTGAACTTATATTAAACGAAAGTACTTGGCAGAAATGGAAAGGTCACATGCCTGTAATTTATAATAATGCCGCTGAAACAGGCGATATGCGCTATAAAGACCTATGAACAATATGATTTTACATGATTTAAGGAATACCAAACCAGATGCATGCTTTATCGAATATTTTTAAACTGACAAGTTACACCGCGCTAATAGGCTGGGTGATTTTAGCTGGATTTCCTACTTGGGCGTTAGGGACGGGTGTCGTCGTCAGCATTGTGGTCGCATTATTATGTTTTGCTTATGGGTACTTGGTGTTTTTGGGTCGTAAGCATGACGAACCAGGGCACAAGGTTAGAGGTAATTTTTTTACTTTAAAAGGCATTGTCAACTTATTCAAAACACCTAGGGTGGTGCTTGCAGGCTGGATTCATTATTTGGCATTTGATCTGATGGTAGGCGTTTATATAGTGACGGATGCCGCCCAGTACAATATATCCCATTGGTTATTACTGCCATGTCTATTTATGACGCTTATGTTTGGCCCAGCCGGTTTATTAATTTATTTACTGTTACGCTTTGCAATTACTCAAAACTATTTTGTCGGCATGTTTTAGACGCGTTTCCGCAACATTTCATAGAAACATAGATGGAGCTTGTTTTGTGTAGGTGCGCATGCGCACGATTAAAATCGTTATGTCAGGACAGTATGAAAGCCTATCTTAAAATAATGGAATTTGAGTTTTGCATAGCTACCTTGTTGTGGGCACTACGTTTTATGGCACTGCCTGTTTATTGGCTTAGCCAGTCCTAGCAAAATTAATATTGACGCTATCAATAAGTAAACATCAGTGTTGCCATTACTTACCGCCATGAGGAGCGGAGATATTTTTCCTCTTCCTTCTACTTTTCAAGTGAAAAATATGAATATTATAAAATCGTTTTTCGTAGTTTGTTTATCTGCATTAGCCGTATTTGGTTTGAGTGGATGTGGAGTATTTATCAAAAATGACGCCCAAAAAAATGAGATTTGTCAGTGCTATTGGATGGAAAATTATTCTGGTAAATATAAATGGATTCCATCTAAATCAATTAGGGGGATGAAACGAGAAATAACTAAAACTGAATGTTATGAACTTGATAGTTGCGATGGTGGGTTAGGTCGTTCGAATGGTGGTTGTTACAAATGGGCTTTTGGGGCAGAGAATACCAGGATACCCTGGTAAAATAGTTATGTAACTGTTGGGCATAATAACCAGTATTCCTGCATTGATAATCAATGCTAACAACGCACCTAAAGAAGAATCAAAATCTGTAATTCTTATTGGGGGATTAATTTTTTTAGTTATCTACTTACTATTTACTTGAATGTAGGCGTTATTATAGGGCTACTGCCTCTGTCGAAGTTCAAAACCCCTTAGTCTGTCGCTACCAATCAGGTGTTAAGTCATCTAGCTCTCAACCACAATTCCTCAATTATCAGCCGGACTTTACTGATTCTAGATTAATGCTGAAGGCACGATTGCGCTTACTCTTAGGCGCTCGCCTAAGATGCCGTGTACACTGTACGGTATTGTACTTTGTTACCCCATTGAGAAGTCACCCTATGTCAAATCCCGAAAAACAAGCTATTCCGCGTGCGCTGATCGTCGCCGTGCAATTAGACAATGTTAGCGATGTTGAATTTGAGTCGTCATTGGCCGAATTGGCCGATCTGGCAAAAACGTTAGGGCTAGAAGTGGTGGGTCAATTTACTCAAAAGCGCTCGGCTTTCGACTCGACGGCGTATATGGGTGTGGGTAAACGTGAGGAAATACGACAATTCTTAGAAAGCGACAAAGCCGACTCCGCTAGGTTGTTGCGGATTGATCCGCAAGCGGCTAGTAATCCAATAGAGTTTATTCTAGTCGACCATGAAATCTCGCCGTCGCAGTCACTCAATCTGGAAAATGAAGTCGATTGTGAAGTAATGGATCGCACGGTGGTCATTCTCGAAATTTTTCATCGCAACGCTAGTTCACACGCCGCCAAGGTACAAGTTGAGATTGCGCGTTTAACCTATATGGCACCGCGCCTGCGTGAAGCAGCCAAGCGCGAGGGGCCTTCAGGAAGACAGCGCAGCGGTACTGGCGGACGGGGTACTGGGCAGTCACGTGCCCAGACAGACAGTCAAAAGGTTCGTGATCGTATTGCCGAACTGCAAAAAGAAATTGATGCCATGGAGGCGGGGCGCGATACTCAGCGAGCACTGCGCCTAGGGCAACAGGGTGTATCACAGGTGGCGCTGGTGGGTTATACCAACGCGGGTAAATCGACCTTGATGCGTGCTTTAACCGGTAAAGAAATTCTAGTGGCCAATAAACTGTTTGCCACGTTAGACACCAAGGTACGTACCTTGCAGCCCGCCAGCGTGCCGAAGGTATTGGTGAGCGATACGGTTGGTTTTATCAAAAACTTACCGCACGGGCTGGTTGCTTCATTTAAATCAACGTTGGATGAAGCCCTTAGTGCAGCGCTGTTGTTGCACGTTATTGACGCTGGCGACCCGGGGTTTGAGGCGCAGCTTGAAGTCACTGATAAAGTATTGGCCGAGATTGGTGCTGATAGTGTGCCGCGCATTCGAGTGTTCAATAAAATTGATTACTTGCCCGATACGGCCGCACAAGAAGCGCGTACTGTGGAGTTGCAGGCTAAATATCCTGGCTGTATTGTTTTGAGTGCACGCCGCAATGATGATATAACGCAGTTGCATCAGTCTATTGTGACGTTTTTTCAAAAAGACTTGATTGAATCCGAGATTTTTTTACCTTGGTCAGCTCAGGCGTTGCGTGGCGAAATTTTTACCTCTTGCGAAGTGCTTGAAGAGCGGGCTGATGAAGAGGGAGCCTTGTTTCGCTTTCGCGCTTCAGCAGATGTGGTTGCTCGGTTGAGTAAACTTGCAGATGATCAATAACATTGTGCATTAGGGTCAATAATGAAATATAGGCTAATCGTTTTATTGTTAATAGTAGCATTCTTACAAGGGTGCACGTCTAAGATGGCTTACAATAATGCCGATTGGCTGGCCCAATGGTACATTGATGATTATGTCGATTTGTCGAGAGACCAAAATCGCAATCTTGAAATAGAGTTAGAATCGGTCTTAGAATGGCACCGAGAAACGCAGTTGTTGCAGTACAGGCAGCAATTAGTGGCTCTATCAAACGATCTTGATAACCTTCCTATTTCTGAACAGGTGTGGCGGAAGCATTTCAATCAAATAATCGATCATTGGCAGCGAGTTCGACGTGAACTGAGTACACGAGCGGCGACACTCGCGCCTCAATTAGACCAATACCAGGTGGATTATTTATTCGCAAAACTGGAAGAGAACAGCAAAGAAAAGCTGGAGGACTTTAACGAAAAAACCGTCGAAGAATACCGAGCAGACAGGCTAAAAAGATTACTAGAAACATTAGAAAATTATTTAGGCACGGTAAACAAACAGCAGAAAAGCTATACCGGTGATTTTGTCGATCAGGCGAAAATAACAGAACAAGAATGGTTTGATAGTAAAGTTAAACTGCAAGCGGCGATGAAAAATGCGTTTGTATCCAGTCCTAAAACAGAGCTACCCACTGAGCTGTTTAAAATAATGATCAACCCCGATCAGTTTAAATCTGATACTTTATTAGACGCTTATCCTTATAATCGCCAGTTGTTATTGAGTATGCTGCAAAAAATAACAACGAGTCTAGACGACGATCAAGTGTCGTATTTAAAAGGCGAAATCAACGACCTCATTCAATTGATTGATGATGTAAGACCTAATTCCTAAGCCTTTAGGCCTACTTATAGTAAGCCTTCGTCATCTTCAATATCAGCATCATCCGTAAGCAAGCTAGAATACACTCCCCCTATCGCGAGTAAGTCTTGGTGGTTGCCTTGCTCGACAATTTTACCTTGGTTAAGCACCAAAATTTGGTCAGAGTGACGAATGGTGCTTAGGCGGTGAGCAATTGCGATAACGGTCTTTTCCTCAAACAAACGTCCAATGGCTTTCTGAATTAAATTCTCGGTAATGGAGTCTACTGAACTGGTGGCTTCATCCAGCATCATCACCTGCCCACCTTGGGCAACTGAGCGTGCAAAAGAGATTAACTGAGCTTGGCCTGCCGACACGTTACTGCCATTATTTTTCAGTTCAAATTGATATTGGCTGGGTAGCCCTAAGATAAAGTCGTGGGCGTACACATATTCTGCGGCGTGAACAACGGCGTCGTCACTGATGTCGTCGGTGCCAAGAGAAATATTAAAATGGATATTCTGTTCAAACAAAAATACGTCTTGCTGCATCAGGGAAAACAAGTGCAATACCGAGTCTTTAGGGATGCTAGACAGTTCAATACCGTTTAATAGAATGCTGCCTTCGTAGTCCAGATAGGTTTTACTCATGATGCGAATAATCGTCGACTTACCCGAGCCGGTGGTGCCGACCAAGGCTAATTGTTCACCCTTTTTGAGTGTAAACGAGACATCATCTAAAACGTAAGGACCTTTGTCTCCATAACGAAAACGCACATTTTTAAACTCAAGCGTTTCAAAGTTGGTCAGTGTATTCTTCAGTATTTCTTCAGATAAAAGCGTTTGTCCTTGTTCTTCTAGGTCTTCTTCAAAAAGCTCTTCTATGTGTTCAAAGGCTGCAAAAGAACGCTGTATGGAAGCGATTTGCGAGGTAAAATCGCGCAGCGGTACAAATACTTTCTCTAGGGTATTAATAAAGGCGATCAAGACGCCAAGACTAACGGCGCCCGCGAGTACTTTACCCGAGCCAAACCAAATAATCAGTCCGATCGTAATGGAGGTGATGCCCGTTATAATTGAAAATAAAGTAGCATCGTATTTATTGGTTTTTAATTGCGCGCGCAAAAAATCTTCAGTGTAAACGTGATACTTTGATTCGACTTCTCTTTCTGCGCCGTATAATTGAACGGTTTTTACGCCAAACAAACACTCTTGCAAAAAGCCTGCACCTTTGGCCAGTGATGAACGTGTGATGGTATACATTTCGCGTAAACGATTGCGCACATATTGGGTCAGCATCAATACCGGCGGAAAGACCAGTAAAACCAATAAGGCCAATTGCCAGTTAATGAAAAACATAAAGATCAGTACGGCCAGGGTATTGATGGAATCTTTTACCAAGTTCAGTACGCCCAATACAAACGATTCACCGATCACTTCAAGGTCGCTGGTTAATCGCGATAACGTAACCCCTGTTGGCGTTTTGTCATAATAGGTTCTGGGCAGTTTTAAAATGCGTTGAAACAAAGCCATGCGAATATCGAAAACAGCTTTTTGTCCTGTCTTGCGCAAGCAATAGGTGTAAATAGCATCGGCAATGTAATTAACCACCAATACCACCAACATAAAGACAATCAGCAATATCATGCCATCGTACAATCCAGGTGTGAGGTGATCATCAATCACTTGAATAATGAGCCAAGGAAACAACAGGTTGGCGGCCACTGAGATAGGCATCATCAGTAAGCCAATAATAGCCGTACTTTTGTAGCGCACCGCGTACTGATAGAAATGCTTAAGGTGCAGCAGGTCAGGAGATTTAATCATGAGTGGGTCTCCGCTTCATGCTGCTGCAATTCCCAGGTCTCGCGGTAATAGCGAGAACTTTTTAGTAATTGGGTGTGCGTACCGCGGGCGATGATTTCACCTTTTTCTAACACTAAAATTTTGTCCATGTATTCCAACGCGCTGACTCGGTGAGAAACCACCAACAAACTTTGCCCTTGAATGCGATTGAATACGCCTTTTAAAATGGTGCGCTCGGTTTCGTAATCGACTGCGGATAAAACATTGTCCATAATAATAAGGTCACTGGGTGTGAGCAGAGCGCGGGCAATGCTGAGCCGTTGTTTTTGGCCACCCGACAGCATGATGCCTTTTTCACCGACCAAGGTTTGGTCGCCAGCACCAAAGCGTTGTACGTCTTCTTTTAATTGGCTGAGTTCGAGTACTTGGTCTACGTCGAGATCATCTGTGTCTGAGTGCTGTTTGGCGCCAAATTTAATGTTTTCAGATATGGTATCGGAAAACAAAAAAGGCTCTTGAGTGATGGTGCGCACATAGCTGCGCCAATCTTGACGAGACAGGTGCGTGATGTCTTTTTTACCCCAAAAAACGTGTCCTGATTCAAGTGACAGATGATGATTCAAGCAATTAACCAAGGTACTTTTACCCGAACCAATACTGCCTAAAACGCCTACTTTTTCGCCGGCTTCAATCGAGAAACTGATGTCCTTTAAAACCGCATCGTTGTGTTCATCTATAGTATTTGGGTAGCGGTAGCTGAGATTTTTTACCCATAGGGTTGATTTTCGTAGGGAAGACTTTTCGTCGTCGTTCATTCTCAAAAGGTCGGTGCTGGGTACTTCGCTATTAAGAATTTTTTGCACGCTATCAATACTGATCATACCCATTTGATAAACCGTGGCAATGCGCCCTAGGTGCATCAACGGCAGTGCGAGTAAAACGGAGTAAGATAAAAAGGCGGTTATTTCGCCAATCGTCAGTTTTGCCTGCAAAAGATAATAACCGCCCAGTCCTAAAATAAGCACTTTCATAAAGTGGTTGGCGTAATCCAGAATAGGCATAAAAAAGGTTTGAATTTTGGCTATTCTCATTGTGCAATCAAAAAGATGGCGATTAACTTTATTGACTTCACTGGTTACCCAATCACCCATCTGTTGATTTTTAATTAAGTCGATGCCCGATAAGTAGTTCATCAACTGTTCAGATAAATTCTGTAATCGTATTAATCTTTCTGAATGCAAGGCTCGTAATTTTCTATAACCCAACCAAAAAATAATAGACGCAACAA
>JBNMPQ010000131.1:0-7625 GCA_051276935.1 Oleispira sp.
AGCAATAACGGCGAGGTTACTGTTCTAAGTATTGCAACTTATCCGGTACGCCATCCCAATCTTCAGCATCATCTGCTTTATCTTTCATTTCAGTAATATTGTTATCACGCCACTTTTCAGATAACTCAACGTTCAATTCGATAAATTGCTGCTGATCAGCAGGCACTTCATCTTCAGAGAAAATCGCTTGTGCTGGGCACTCAGGCTCACATAACGCACAATCGATACATTCATCAGGGTCAATAACCAAAAAGTTTGGGCCTTCATAGAAGCAATCTACTGGGCATACTTCAACACAATCGGTGTACTTACATTTAATACAGTTATCAGTTACTACAAAAGTCATTGCAGTCGATCTCCTCATCTCATTGGGTCTATGCCCATCACGGTGGCGACATTCTAGTGATGACGTTCAAATACCGCAAGGTTATAAATTGAATAAACTTATATCATTAATAATCAGTAATATGCATTTAATTGCATATTACTGATTATTTTCTCACATTAGCATCGATTTTAGGCGATAAATTTCTTCCAGTGCCTGTCTAGGCGTCAAGTCATCCACTGCAAGATCCGCAATCGCTAATTCAATCTCAGAAGGCCCTTGAGCGAACATATCCGACTGCATAGGGCTATCACTAACCGCTTCAATTACTTGATCTATTGGCCGCTGTTCTGATGCTAGTAGCGCAGGTGCTGTTGATGCGTCTGACAGATTGTGGAAACTTTCTTTTTCTAGCAAATGCAGTTTATCTTTCGCTTGCTGAATAACAACTTTAGGAACCCCTGCAAGTTGTGCAACTTGTAAGCCGTAGCTCTGACTGGCGGGGCCTGGCTCGACGTTGTGCAAAAAGATAATACGATCATCATGCTCGGTTGCGGTTAGGTGAACGTTCACCACGTTACCGATTTGCTCAGGTAAGGTGGTCATTTCAAAATAATGCGTCGCGAATAGGGTAAGTGCGTGAACTTCTTTTGCCAAGTGAACGGCAGCAGCCCAAGCCAATGATAGTCCATCAAAGGTACTGGTGCCTCGGCCTACTTCATCCATTAATACTAAACTGTTGGGCGTCGCATTGTGAAGGATGTTGGCTGTTTCAGTCATCTCAACCATAAAGGTAGAGCGCCCACCAGCAAGATCATCAGCAGAACCCATACGAGTAAAGATTCTATCCACAGGACCAATAATAGCGGTGTTCGCAGGAACGTAGCTACCAATATGAGCCAGTAAAACAATTAATGCATTTTGGCGCATATAAGTCGACTTACCACCCATGTTCGGACCCGTAATAATAAGCATGTCTTGTCTTGAGCTGAGTTCCAAACCATTAGCCACAAAGGGATCTTCAAGAATTTCTTCGACGACAGGATGGCGACCAGCAGTAATCTCGATACCTCTTTCAGTAACCAACTGTGGGGGAGTAAAACGTAAAGTGCTCGCCCGTTCGGCAAGGTTAATTAATACATCCAGCTCCGCTAAACCGGCAGCAGTATCTTGTAAACTAAAAAGGTCTTCCGCTAATTTTACGACTAGCAGTTCATAAAGATGCTTTTCACGCGATAAAGAACGGCTCTTAGCGCTTAATGCTTTGTCTTCGAATTCTTTTAACTCAGGCGTAATAAAACGTTCAGCATTCTTTAGCGTTTGACGGCGAACATATTCAACCGGTGCCGCGTCAGATTGAGCCTTGCTGATTTCAATAAAGTAGCCGTGAACTCGGTTGTAACCAACTTTTAACGTTGAGATCCCCGTTTTTTCTTTTTCGCGCTGTTCAATTTCCAGTAAATAATCGCCAGCGTTCTTACTGATGCCTCTCAGTTCATCCAACTCTTCATCATAACCAAGGGCAATCACACCGCCATCACGAATAATAACGGGAGGGTTATCAATAATGGCTTTTTGTAAGGTCTCAACCCATTGTGGATACTGCTTAATGAGTGCTGAGAGTTCTTTTGCACGATCCGCGTTTAAGCTCGTTAACAGTATTTGTAGTTCAGGCAGGCGGGCTAAAGCATCGCGAAGTCGAGCAAGGTCACGCGGTCGGGCAGAACCTAAGGCGACGCGTGAGAGAATACGTTCAATATCACCAATGCCTTTTAATTGCTGATGCAGAGGCTCCCAATGATAATCATCAATCGATTCAGCAATAAGTTGCTGGCGTTGGTTAAGGGTATCGCGATTACGAATAGGGCGGTTGAGCCAGCGACGTAATAAACGGCTACCCATCGCAGTTGCAGTTCTGTCCATAACCCAGGCTAAAGTATGCTCGCTGCCCCCTTGTTGATTGACATCAATTTCAAGGTTTTTACGACTGGCGGGGTCGATGATGATCGCGTCATCAGGTTGTTCAATTAACAGTGTGCGAATGTGCGGTAAACCCGAGCGTTGGGTATCTTGTGCATACTGCAAAAGGGCGCCAGCAGCTTGAACCGCAACGATCAAATGTTCACAGCCAAAGCCACGTAAATCTTTTGTTTTTAACTGAGCGGTTAATAAACGAAAGGCCGTATCGGATTCGAAATGCCAAGGCGCTTGAGATTTAGCCCCGGGTCGATGGGTCAACGCTTTAGGGAATGCTTGATCTTCGTTGTATAAAAGTTCGGCAGGTTTAATGCGCTCCAGTTCGGCCAATAAAGAATCTTCATTGGAGACTTCCATCACAACAAAACGACCAGAGCTTATATCCAGCATGGCGATGCCGTAAATATCTTCTTTATTTTGTTTTTGCTTGTTGACTGCCACTAATAAATTATCGCGACGCTCATCTAGGAAAGCTTCATCGGTAAGAGTACCTGGGGTAATGACACGAACAACTTTACGTTCAACCGGACCTTTTGACGTTGCAGGGTCACCAATTTGTTCTGCAATGCCAACCGAAACGCCTTGGCGTACTAGTTTTCCGATATAGCCTTCAGCGGCATGATAAGGAATCCCTGCCATAGGAATGGGTTCACCACCACTGTGGCCACGAGCCGTGAGGGTGATGTCTAACAAGCGAGAAGCATTGCGCGCATCGTCATAAAACAGCTCATAAAAATCTCCCATGCGATAAAACAACATGATCTCAGGGATTTCTGCCTTAAGGCGAAAATATTGTTGCATCATAGGGGTGTGGGTGGCTGCTGCTTTACTCATATTCGCGCTGAAATCCTAAAACTAAACATTAAACAACAGTATTGTAAGTGATTGTGAGGCAATTGAACAAAGCATCTGTGTCATGCGAATCGGTAAAGTCATTACAAATGGGAGTATCAATACTAAAAAGTACTGTGGATATAACGGGATAGTACTGGATATAATACTGTATATTTTGTCTTATATCCTGAGAATTTAGACTGTTTTAATAATATCTTTGACCTTGAAGTGTATTGTTCATGGGGCTTGTGGAGGTGTTAATTGTTTTTTTTGTAAAAAATATAGAATATGACTTGGCCAATTTCATTTGCTATGCTTAAATACTGGTTAAATCTACAGTAAAGAAAAATATGATTAGAACGATCTGATCATTCAAACATATTTAAAGGAACATCATAATGGATGCAAATAAGCAAAAAGCACTTGATGCAGCACTAAGCCAGATTGAGCGTCAATTCGGTAAAGGCTCCATTATGAAAATGGGTGATCAACCACGTGAAGCAATTCCGTCGGTATCAACCGGTTCCTTAACTCTGGATGTTGCGTTGGGCATAGGAGGGTTACCTTATGGACGTATCGTTGAAATTTATGGTCCAGAGAGCTCAGGTAAAACAACACTTTGTTTATCTGTTATGGCCCAAGCGCAGAAGCAGGGCAAAACGGTTGCTATCGTTGATGCTGAGCATGCCCTTGATCCTTTGTATGCAGAAAAGCTGGGTGTAAATCTGGATACCTTACTTGTTTCACAGCCTGATACGGGTGAGCAAGGTTTAGAGATTACCGACAGCCTAGTGCGCTCTGGTGCTGTTGACGTGATCGTGATTGACTCGGTTGCTGCATTGACACCTAAAGCAGAAATTGAAGGTGACATGGGTGATCACCATGTTGGTTTACAGGCTCGCTTAATGTCTCAGGCATTACGAAAAATGACGGCTAACGTTAAAAATGCCAACTGTTTGGTGATTTTTATTAACCAAATTCGTATGAAAATTGGTGTAATGTTCGGCAACCCTGAAACGACTACAGGTGGTAACGCACTCAAGTTTTATTCGTCAGTACGTCTAGACATTCGTCGTACCGGTGCAGTGAAGCAAGGTGATGAAGTAACGGGTAACGAGACTCGCGTTAAAGTTGTTAAAAACAAGGTTGCCCCTCCGTTCAGACAGGCTGAATTCCAAATCTTGTATGGTCAAGGTATTTACCACATGGGTGAAGTTGTTGACTTAGGTGTTAAGTGCGACTTGATTGATAAATCCGGTGCTTGGTATGCGTATCAGGGCGATAAAATTGGCCAAGGTAAAGCCAATGCAGCAAAGTATTTGTCAGAAAATCCAGCCATTGCTGAAGAGATAGAAACAGCAATTCGTGCACAATTAATGACTAGCCAGCTGCCAGAAGAAACTGAAAAGGCTGAAAAGGCTGAGAAGCCAGAAAAAGCCAAAGAAGCCAAAGAAGCAAAAGAAGCAAAAGAAGCAAAAGAAGCAAAAGAAGCAAAAGCAAAAACTGAATCATAAGATTCATAATGTATAAAAAATCTTCAGGGTTTTCTAAACCAACGGAACTCTCTGAAAGTCAATTACGGGTGGCAGCGATCGGCTTGCTGTCACGTCGTGAATATTCCCGTCATGAGCTTTATCAAAAGCTTGTTGCTCGCGCCCCTAGCGAGACCTATTTGTTACAATTACTCGATCAACTCATAAAATCAGGTTATCAATGCGATCAGCGGTTTGCTGAATCTTTTTTACGCTCTCGAATTAATCGCGGTTTAGGCATCATGCGTATAGAGCGCGAACTCAAAGAAAAAGGTATAGAGCAAGATCTCATAGAGCAAATCTTGCAAGCGGATATCGATTGGTTCGAATTGGCATATGATTGCGGTTTAAGGAAATTTAATTCTTTGGACCTGAGCAATTATAAGGAAAAACAAAAAGGATTTCGCTATTTGGCCTATCGTGGGTTCTCAATGGATCACATACAATTCGCCATAGAACATTACTTAGAGTTACAAAAAAAACATAAATAATAGTTATATAAAACATCATTTTTAGAATATTAGTTAAGAATCCCTTTCAAATCTGCATTACCTCTTATGCTGTCGTCAGAATCCATTGACAGATTAGTAACTTAAAACCAACATCATGATGATAATAATTTAAAAAGAACAGTTGGTCAGAATTCTAGAGCGGGCGTTTTAATAACCGTTGCAAAGATTCATCACAATCAGCACTACTGTTATATAGTCAATAGAGGGAAATTATGCCTATTTTGCCACAAGTGGCCATGCCATTTGTTCGCTTGCTGTATCAGTTTTGGTTGGATAATGATATTTCCAAGCAAATACTTGATGATATTTTAGGCATTGATATTACAACGGAAGGCAGAGAAAAGTTTGGCATTTCTAGCCACAAAATGGCGAGTTTGCATCAGGCGGCTGTTGAACATGCTAAAGATCCTGCTCTGGGGGTGCGTCTAGGTCAATATATAGCTAAATCTAATCTAACCATTGGTGACATGTTAATAAAATCTGAAACACTTTCTGTTGGCTTGGAGGCGCTAATTGCACATTCTCAAGTTATCTCAGAATCGGGTTGTTTTGAATTAACAGACATTGATGATGATACTGTTCGCTTATCTTTTTCACCGAGTGAAGGCGTTGTTTTTAGTAGTTATCAAAAAGACATGATATTTGCTGCTATTCAAGATTGTTTTTTAAGTGTGTTTTCAGATGCTGGCAAGTATATTAATTATCATTACGATAAGAATAGTGTAAGTGGTAAAGAGCATGATGAGCTCCTAGAATGTTCGATTCATAAGTCGAACGATACTTACTTGGAAATATCAAGATCATTACTTTCTAGAGTGAATCCTTCAGCCGATAAATTATTATTCGACAAAAATCTTACATCGGCCAATAAAATCATTGTAAAGAGACTGCAGAGACTGGACCTGTATATAGAAGTCAGAACTGCGATTAAAGACTGTCTACTACAGCAAAGTGCAACTCAAGAGAATGTCGCGCAGAAATTAAACCTTACCATTCGAAATCTACAGCGTCGGTTAAAAGAAGTGGGTATTACGTACCAAGCCATTTTAGACGACAGTCGTGAAGCGTTGGCCTTGAGCTTAATTAAGGATTTAGATTTACCCTTATATGAAATTTCCTTTCTTGTAGGGTTTACTGAGCCAAGCGCATTTTATAAGGCGTTTCGTCGCTGGACGGGTAAACGCCCAGGCGATTATCGCCAAGACGTTATACGAGAAACCGATCAGTCAGTTATTGAGGATATCGTAACGCTCTAATATCAATGTAGCTTTAAACGAGGACGAATAACTTTATTGATGTGGCCAACCAAAGACAACAGCAAAGTATGAGCGTAACCGTGTAAAGCAATTTGATGCATGCGATAAAGCGACACATATACAAGACGGGCAATACGTCCTTCAATCATCATTGAACCGTTACTTAAATTCCCCATTAAACTACCTACCGTGCTGTAACGACTCAACGATACAAGTGAGCCTTTATCACGATAGATGAAGTCTGGAGCGGGTTTTCCAGCGCGTAATGCCGCCAAAACCTTTAATAAATGAGTCGCTTGTTGGTGAGCGGCTTGTGCACGAGGTGGGACTGCTTTGCCATTCGCTTGTAATAAAAATGCGCAATCACCCATTGCAAAAATATCATCATCGAGCGTCGTTTGTAAGCTTGATCTGACAGCAATTTGATTCACTCGATTAGTTTCAAGTCCACCAATATTGGCTAAGAAATCAGGTGCTTTCACACCTGCTGCCCAAACTTTCAACTTTGCCTTAATTAAGTTTCCTTCTTGTGTAATAAAACCTTCTTCCGTGATTTCTGTAATCATTGTTTCTGTTAATACATTTACACCCAGTTTTTCAAGTTCACGTTTAGCCGCATTTGAAATTCGTTTCGGTAGTGCTGGAAGAATCTGTGGACCTGCCTCGACCAGTGATACCTTGAGTTTGTCGATATTAAACTGGCTCATCCCGTAGCTGGCTAAGGCTTCTGTTGTATTGTAAAGCTCTGCAGACAGTTCAACGCCTGTTGCTCCAGCCCCCACAATGGCAATGCTGAGCTCTTCTGGATTATTGCTGCCGTTGGCCTTAATAAACTGGTTTAATAATTTTTGATGAAACGTTTCTGCTTGTTGGCGTGCATCTAGAAAGTGGCAATGTTCAGCTGCGCCTTTGGTGCCAAAATCATTAGTGACACTGCCGAGGGCTATTATCAATTGGCCATATTCTAATTCACGCTGAGGTAAAATTTGTTCATCGTCATCAAAAATAGCTGCTAGTTCAATCGTTTTAGTCTCTCGATTGAGGTTTTTCATTTTGCCAACGTGAAAGTTGAAACCATGCTTTTTGCCATGCGCTTGATAATTTAACTCGTCTATTCCCGAGTCCAAGGCGCCTGTGGCAACTTCGTGCAAAAGGGGTTTCCATAAATGAGTATGGTTTGCATCCACTA
>JBNMPQ010000132.1:0-7623 GCA_051276935.1 Oleispira sp.
TCATCAACTGAATTGATTTCTTTGTTAAACCAACCAGCCATTTGCACACCGGTATTACCGGCCGCTAATGGAATCAAATTAAAGGGCGCGTACAGTTCTTGCCACAGTTCAAGACCCCCACCGTGATAAATCCAGCCATTCATTTCTTGTGCGGTTAAACCAAAAGGCACGGAAGTAAAAAATTGCGCGGCGGGCATTTTACCCTTCCAGTAATACGCACCACTGTGTCCCATTTCTGCAGTACCCTGAGAGACCGCATCAAAAACTTGTAACGCAGGCACTAATTCGCCAGCACCATAGACTTTCACTTTTAAGCGACCGGCTGACATGTCATCAACCATCTTCGAAAAACGCTCAGGCGCAGTACCTAAACCTGGAAAGTTTTTGGGCCATGATGTCACCATTTTCCAGTTATAAGTCTGCTGAGGTTTAGCCTCTGCAGTGACTGATGTTGGCTTTTCTGGCCCACAAGCGATCAAGGTTGTCACTACTAAACTGATTAAACCCAGCTTAATCATTGATAAGGCATTCTTTACCTGCATGAGGTTTTTCCTTTTTTATTTTAATCGTTAGAAATCATCATTATTGTCCATCGACTGCAGCTTGGCATACGCCACTACCAGCCACTTGGTGCCTTCCCATTCAAAATTCACTTGAATACGGGCACTGGCACCACTGCCTTCAAATTGTAGAACCTGGCCTTCGCCAAACTTCGCGTGGAAGACGCGCTCACCTAGTTTAAACGGCACGCCTTCTGGAGCATCTTCAGCAAAACTTAGACTGGAAGATTTCGACGCAGTCAGTGGACGACTCACAGTATTTTTTAAACGAACTTCCTGCACATACTGGTTAGGAATTTCACGAATAAATCGAGAAGGGGTACTGAAATTTTCTTGGCCATGCAAGCGACGGTTTTCGGCATAGGTAATTACCAAACGTTCCATCGCACGGGTAATACCGACATACGCTAAACGACGCTCTTCTTCTAAACCGTCGGCGCTGTCCATCGACATTTTATGCGGAAATAAACCTTCTTCTAAACCGGTTAAAAAGACTAACGGGAATTCCAAACCTTTGGCCGAGTGCAAGGTCATTAACTGCACCGCATCATCATGTTCACTGGCTTGGGTATCACCGGCATCTAACGCCGCGGTGTCTAAGAAAACGGCTAGGTCATAAAGACTGTCCGCCGCACCTTCCATTAAGGATTCAGAATCTTCCCCTGTTTCCGCAGCGGCTTCTTCAGCCATCATCGCCATATCAACACCATCTTGGGTAATGAACTGGCGCGCGGCATTGATTAATTCATCGAGATTATCCAAGCGCGCTTGCGCTTTTTCACCCTTTTCTTTTTTATGGTGTTCAATCAAACCCGCTTGGGTGATGACTTGATCCATAATTTCATGCAGCTCTAATTCCCCTGCACCCTCAGCCATAGTATTGATTAAATCGACGAATCCTTGGGCTGCAGCGCTGGCACGTTTTGGCAAAATACCTAAAGTAGCGGATTCACAGACCGCCTGCCACATCGAGCAGCCTTGCTCGCGCGCATGGCCACGAATCGTCGCCACCGTTTTATCACCCAAGGCACGGGCTGGCACATTAATAACGCGCTCAACGGCCGCATCATCGTGGCGATTTAATAGCAGACGTAAATACGCTAATGCATTTTTAATTTCTAAGCGGTCATAGAATCGTTGCCCGCCATAAATTCGATAAGGAATGCCTTGGCGCAGTAATGATTCTTCTAACGTACGAGATTGTGCATTAGAACGATAAAGAATGGCGATATCTTTACGCGCCCGACCCGTATTAGAAAATGTTTCGATCTGATCGGCGATATACCGGGCTTCATCTTGTTCATTAAAAGCCGAATAGAGAGAGATCTTTTCGCCCAATTCACCATCGGTTTTTAACTCTTTGCCCATTCGACCGGTATTGTTTTCGATTACCGCGTTAGCCGCAGCAAGAATAGTGGCGGTAGAACGATAGTTTTGTTCAAGCTTAATGAGCTCAGCACCAGGATAGTCCGTTTGGAAATTACGGATGTTGGCAATTTTGGCCCCACGCCAACCGTAAATAGACTGGTCATCATCACCCACCGCCATAACAGACACCTGATCGCCTGCAAGCATGCGAATCCAAGCGTATTGAATGTCGTTGGTATCTTGAAACTCGTCGACTAAAATATTGCGGAATCGACCTTGGTAATGGGCTAATAAATCAGGGTGATGCAGCCAGAGTTCATGGGCACGTAATAAAATCTCACCAAAATCGACCATACCCCCTTGCTGACATGCGTCTTCATAGGCTTGATACACTTGTTGCTGAGTTCGACTAAAAGGGTCGGCAGAAGGAACAACATGCGCGGCACGACGACCTTCGTCTTTTTGACCACTGATGTACCATTGCAGCTGCTTAGGAGGGAATTTAGTCTCATCTACTCCTGTCGCTCTTAAGATTCGTTTAACTAATCGAAGCTGATCGTCGCTATCAAGAATCTGAAAATTCTGTGGCAGGTTAGCTTCACGCCAATGCTGCTTTAATAAACGGTGCGCAAGACCGTGAAAAGTCCCTACCCACATCCCGTTAACGGGGACCTGAATGAGAGTTTCCAAGCGCGCACGCATTTCTTTGGCAGCTTTGTTGGTAAAGGTCACGGCCATAATTGAAAATGGCGAGATGTTCTCTACTTGTAAAAGCCAAGCGATGCGGTGCACAAGCACTCGAGTCTTACCCGTTCCGGCACCTGCGAGAACCATTTGATGCTTGCTATTAGCGGCAACGGCGTTGCGTTGCGGATCATTTAAATGATCTAAAATACTTGATACGTCCATGGCAAGCAGTGTACCAGAATGTTCGCCTAGCTCCAGAGTAGACTGATAAAAGACTGGTTATTTATACAGACTCGTATTTAGCAGAGCCCTGTTATACTCAGTTTATCTCTAAAATGGACAACACAGTGTCAAACTCAGCCAGTAACGGTCATGGAATATTAGCCAACATTGAGCAATATCGCAGTAGCATGCGTAAATCAGAGGTGAAGGTAGCCGATTATGTTATCGCTAACTCTGCATCGGTGATTCACATGCGCATTGTCGACCTTGCTCAAGAAGCCTTGGTCAGTGAACCCACAATTGTTCGCTTCTGTCGTGCCATTCACTGTAATGGCTTTCAAGAGTTCAAGGTTAAACTGGCACAAAATCTCGCCGTTGCTAATAACATTGGCCAATTTGCAATTGCTGAAGATGATTCGATTGAAGATATTTGCGAGAAAGTCGCTGATACAACCATTCAACGACTGCACGAAGTTAAAGACCAGTTATTACCCCATCAGATTGCTAAAGCGTCTTCGGTTATCAGCAACGCTAGGCGCGTTGAATTTTATGGTTTTGGTGCCTCCGCAGCCGTGGCAACCGATGCTTTGCATAAATTTTTTCGTTTGCAAATTGCCACTGCCACCTACAGTGACCCTCATATGCAATCGATGTCGGCCGTTACACTCAATGAAAAAGACGTTGTTGTGGCTATTTCTCAAAGTGGTCGCACTAAAGACTTACTCCACTCTATTAAACTTGCCCAGACTTATAACGCCACTGTTATTTGTTTGGCGCCAGAGGGGACTCCTATTAGCTTGGCGGCTGACATACCGATCTATATTAATATTGATGAAGATACAGATCAGTTCACCCCAATGACATCGCGCATTGCGCACCTTATGGTCATAGATATGCTCGCAATTGCGGTTACTCAGCGCCGAGGGCCTGATTTTGTGGAACATTTAAATGCTATTAAAGAGAGCATTAAATCACTAAAATTAGACAATTAACCTATTGCAATTAACATAAAAACTGTCATTATTTTAAGGACAATAAAAATAACAATTGTAGCTTAAAAAAATATATTTTATATTTTTGACTACGAATGAGTAAGACCAAGGAGAAGTATCATGGCTAGGGCAGCTAAGACAGCATTGAGCGCACATGAAAAATCTGTTGAACAGGTTGTTTCTTTTGATAAGGAAGGAAATGTGGTTGTTAATAAAAAATCTTCGGCATCCAATAAGCTAATGGCACGGCGAGCTATTGAAGCGCACCTCGAACGTAAATCATTAGAAAAACATTTAGACGAATATTCTTTCGAAGGTATCTAATCGATACTTGCTAATGATTACATGATTTTTATTTGATAAACGCAGTCCTTAAAACGATGCGTTATAAATAAGAAATAAAAATAAAAAAGCCCCGTCATCGAATTGGGCTTTTTTGTTTCTGGCTATATGAAAATTGATTGACCATTCAATCAATCAATTTTCGCTACTCTACTGTGACAGACTTCGCTAAGTTACGTGGCTGATCAACATCCGTGCCTTTTAATACGGCAACGTGATAAGACAACAACTGCAAAGGAATGATGTACACAATCGGCTCCAAGCAGCTAGGAACAGTTGGCAAAGAGACTAAGTGCTGGTCATCTAAGTCATGTAAATTTACAGATTCATCCGCAAATACAAATAACTCACCACCACGGGCCTTCACTTCTTCTAAATTGGAAACCAATTTTTCTAATAAGTCATTCTTTGGCGCGACCGCAATAATTGGCATATCTTCATCAACTAAAGCCAATGGGCCGTGCTTCAGTTCACCCGCAGGATAAGCTTCTGCGTGAATATAAGAAATTTCTTTTAGCTTTAATGCACCTTCTTGAGCGATCGGGTACATCGGGCCGCGGCCTAAGAACAAGCTGTGATGCTTGTCAGAAAATAGCTGGCTGATTTTTTCAATAACAGGATCTAATGCGAGCGCTTTCTCGACTAATTCAGGTAATTGATGCAACGCTTCTACTATTTCAGTTTCAGCCGCTTCGCTCATGCCGTTGCGTTTTGCTAATGCAACCGTTAGCAATAACAAGGCTGTTAACTGAGTGGTAAAGGCTTTCGTCGAAGCAACACCAATTTCAGGGCCGGCATTGGTCATTAAGCAAAGATCTGATTCGCGTACTAAGGAAGAACCTGGCACGTTACACACCGTCATGCTGGCTAATAACCCTTTTTCTTTAGCTTTCCGCAGCGCCGCTAACGTATCTGCCGTTTCACCCGATTGAGAAATGGTGATCAACAAGGTATTTTTAGCAATGACCGTATGGCGATAACGGAACTCACTGGCCACTTCAACTTGGCAAGGAATGCCTGCGTATTTTTCAATCCAGTACTTACTGACCATTCCTGAATGGTAACTGGTACCACATGCAATGATTTGAACCGCTTCGACTTGATCTAAAATATTAGCGGCTTTCACACCGAAAGCCTGGTCGAGCACTTTAGTTGCTGAAATACGACCTTCTAAACATTGCTTAATGACCGTTGGCTGTTCAAAGGTTTCTTTGAGCATAAAGTGCTTATATTCACCTTTGCTCGCGGTGCCTATCTTATGATCAAAAACGCTGATGTCGCGCTCTACAATATTGTGATTTTTATCTAATATGGTCAGTTTTTTACGCGTGATATGTGCGAGGTCACCTTCTTCAAGATAAATGAAGCGGTCAGTTACTTGCAATAAAGCGAGCGGGTCTGAACCAATATAATGTTCATCCATACCGACACCAATAACCAAGGGTGAACCCTGGCGTGCAGCCCATAATTCATCTTG
This sequence comes from Oleispira sp., assembly GCA_051276935.1. GTDB lineage: Bacteria > Pseudomonadota > Gammaproteobacteria > Pseudomonadales > Oceanobacteraceae > Oleispira. Next base: position 5,649 of record JBNMPQ010000132.1, read on the forward strand.
GTTGCCTTTTTGCATTATCGCTAAGGCATAAGCACCTTCAAGATGAGAGATGGCATTTTTCACCGCCTGCGCAAAATCGTGCTGCTGCAATTCACGGTGAATTAAGTGCACCACAACCTCGGAATCAGTTTGCGAATTAAACACATAACCTTGAGTTTTTAACTCGGCCTTAAGGTCTTGGTAATTTTCGATGATGCCATTATGGACTAAGACGATATCGTCAGAAGACATGTGTGGATGGGCATTGTCTTCACTGGGTACACCGTGTGTCGCCCAACGAGTATGAGCAATACCGATAGTACCCTGCAAGCCTTCTTCGGCTACAGCCGCTTGAATGGCTTTCTCTAATTCGATGACTTTACCTAATGCGCGAATGCGCTGAATATCACCCTGAGCATTTAAGAGGGCTAAACCTGCAGAGTCATAGCCACGGTATTCAAGGCGACGCAGGCCTTCTAATAAAATCTCACCAACATTACGCTGTGCAATAGCACCAACAATTCCGCACATTTTTTTTATTCCGTTTAATACAACGAGGTATATCTAATTACTTGTTAGTTTTAACTGGACGCTGCCAGCCACTGATATTTTTTTGTTTGCCGCGAGCAACGGCTAATTCTTCAGCCGCCACATCTTTCGTTACCGTTGACCCAGCCGCTACCGTTGCATTAGTACCGATTGTTACTGGCGCGACTAACGAAGAATTGGAGCCAATAAAAGCATTCTCACCAATTTCTGTTTTAAATTTATTTACACCATCATAATTACACGTAATCGTACCTGCACCGATGTTGGCATTCGCACCGATAGTCGCATCACCGATGTAAGTCAGATGATTAACTTTGGCTCCCGCGCCAATTTGAGATTTTTTCACTTCGCAGAAGTTACCGACTTTGGCACCCTCGGCAAGATCGGCACCAGGACGCAGTCGCGCATAAGGCCCTATTACACATGATTCAGCAACGATGGCTTCTTCGATATGAGAAAAGGCTTCGACTTTTGTTCCTGCCGCAAGTATTGCATTTTTGATAATACAATTCGGTCCAATCTCTACGCCATCACCTAAAGTAACCTCACCTTCTAAAATGACATTTACGTCAATAACCACATCATTACCAACCTTTAGACAGGCGTTCTTATTACTACCTAAGCGGATATCTAGACGAGCTGGATCTAATACAGTCACACCGTTAGCCATCAAAGCATTAACTTGCTGAGTTTGGTACCAGCGCTCAAGCTCTGCTTGCTGCTGTCGATTATTGACACCGTAGGTTTCTTGTTCGTTCTCGGGTTGCAGTGTTTCAACGCGTAGACCGTATGCAACCGCCATAGCAATAATGTCGGTCAAATAATATTCGCCTTGAGCGTTATCGTTACTTAACGCCGGTAACCATTGATGAAGCTTCGCTGTAGGAACCGCTAGAATGCCTGTATTTACTTCTTTGATTAATAACTGCTGATCATTAGCATCTTTATGCTCAACAATAGCCGTCACATTATTATCGCCATCCCGAACAATACGACCATAACCGCTACTATCGTCCATATTGACGGTGAGTAAACCCAATTGTTTATTGCTGGCTAACTCGATCAGTGTTTTTAGTGTATCGGGCTGAGTTAAAGGCACGTCACCATAAAGAATTAAGGTAGTGCCTTCCGCTGCCAAAGAGCCCAGAGCCATCATGACAGCATGACCCGTGCCTTTTTGTTCGCTTTGTAATGCCCATGTTAGATTTTCTTCATTCGCAAAGGCGGCTTTTACTTTTTCTGCACCATGACCAATGACCACATGCATAGCGTCAGCCTTTACGGCTTTTGCGCTGTCTAATACGTGGGCGAGCATTGATTTGCCAGCAATGGGGTGAAGAACCTTGGGTAATTGTGACTTCATGCGCGAGCCTTGGCCGGCTGCGAGTATTACGACGTCGATAGTCATTATTATTATTTGATTCCCTGTAACTTAATTAAGATATTT
>JBNMPQ010000133.1:0-7598 GCA_051276935.1 Oleispira sp.
GCTCAGAATCTGACATAACCTGCTCTCTGCTCTTATCGACTACGCTGAAGTTTTTACTTGCTTACTTAGTGTAGTCAGTAATGACAGATTCGAACAATTTGGCAGCAATTTAATCTGTTAACGCTACCACTAATATTTATCAGGCCTCGGCAATCAGTGTCGCACGTAAAGGCGCAGGATAACCTTCCGCTGTTTTACTCTTATCATCAGGATCCAGAAAATCGGTTAATGATTGGTATTGCATCCACTCTGTCGAGCGTTGCTCTTCGAGGCTAGTGACATTTTTCTCTACAATTCTTGGGTTTTTAAACCCTGCACGTCTTGCCCAAAGTAGCAGCGTATCGCAACTGGGTAAAAACCAAACATTTCGCATTTGTGCATAGCGGTCTTCCGGCATTAATACATCACCCAGTTCGCCCTCAATCACCAAGGTTTCTAATACCAGCTGCCCACCGGGTTTGAGCGTATCTTTAAGCGCTGCCAAATGATCAATAGGGGATTTCCTGTGATACAAAACCCCCATCGAAAAGGTCGTATCAAACGCTTTTAATGGCCGTGGTACATCTTCCATCTTTAGGGGTAATAAATCGATATTCAAAGGCTGATCAAGACCAGACTGTTTGTGAGCAACCTCAGCATACTGTTTAAATGCTTGGAACTGGGCGAGAAATAAGCGCGAAGGGTCTATTCCCACAATACGATGAGCCCCAGCACCAAGCATCCGCCACATGTGATAACCCGAGCCACAACCGACATCCAATATTGTTCGATCTTCTAACGGTGCTAAATGAGCAGCAATGCGTTGCCACTTCCAATCACTGCGCCACTCGGTATCGATGTGTGTATCAAAAAATTGAAATGGGCCTTTGCGCCAAGGACCAAGTTGCTGCAAACCGGCCTTTACTTCACGGTCAGTATCACCCGAGATACTGTCGCTGCTTAATTGAATACGGTCTTGTTGTAGATCTGCAACGACATTTTCAACCGCTGGCAAGCTTTCTAAAGCATCCAGCCAACGCTGTTGATCGCCATGGATTTTTTCATTAAAAAGAGCGTTAAGCTGCTGTGGCAAAATGGCAGCCCAAGGTTGTAACAAGCTACCCTTATGCTCCATAGCGGCTTGAATATCATCAAACCAAGAAAATACATCTACGTTCATATTGGAGTTCTATTTGTTAAATAATGAGTTAAAAATTGATTACAAACGGGTAATTATTTTATTGCGAGGTAAGAAACAAAGTTGAAGCACTGGTACCAGCGAATCACATGACTGAATCCTGCTTGTTTTAAGCGTGTGACATGTGCACTTTCAGTTTCTGGAATAAGGACATTTTCAATAGCACTTCGCTTTTGAGCAATTTCTAATTCGCTATAACCGTTGGCGCGCTTAAAGTCTAAATGTAATTTATCTTGCAGGGGTTGCTCATCATCATTGAAACAAATTTTCTCTGACAAAATCAACGCACCACCCACATTAAGACCCTGAGCAATTTGGGTTAATAAATTCAGACGCTGATGCTGGGCAATAAACTGCAACACATAATTCAGCGCCACAACGGACGCGTTTTCTATTGTCTGAGCCGTAATGTCTGCACATAACAGTTCAACGTCAACAGAGCCTTCATCGAGTGCAATATAATGCCCAGCTTGTTCGATCATTGCGCTAGAATTGTCTATACCAATAATTTTACAATTATCAGCCTTAACGCCATGACGCATCGCCAACGTCACTGCCCCTAAAGAACAGCCCAAATCGTAGAGGTTTGTATTATCACGAGCATATTCACCAGCAATCACTCCAGACATAGCCACCGTTTCAGCATAGCCAGGAACTGAACGCCTAATCATATCAGGGAAAACACGTGCCACTGCAGAGTCGAAAGTAAACTGACCTGCTAATTCTTCGCCAGAGCTGTTAGCGAATAGGTTATCCGCTGAACTTAATGAATCAACGCTATTTGGGTTAGGCAAGTCGTATTTCCTCGAAGTGATTATTCAGATGTAAGACATGCGCTAACGCATATTCTTGCTTGCTCAATTTGCCATACGCAAAGTGTGGCTGCAAAGTATCCAAGTGCTGATCAAATCGAGTAATGGATTGCTCTAATCTCAGCAAGGCTTGTCGAGGTTGCTGCGCGGCTAATACCGGCGGTGCACCGAGGATATTCTCTGACAATGCATGAGTCATTTTTCCCCATACCGCGAAAGCTTGAAAGGCTAAAGGGCCGATGGTTTGCTTAAAGAATTCAGATTTTTGTTGCGGGTAGCCATCCATTGAATATTCAACACTTTGCGCGGCGTGATTAAAAATTTGCGCTAAATCCCACTCCCCTTCAGTGACTAATCTTTCTACAGGTAACGTGTTCAAAAAAGACAGCAGCTTATTAAAATCAAGGGCTTGGTTTGAAATATCGAAAGGCAATATTTCAGCCCCTGCCACTCCAGGACTCGCATCAGCATTAGTGACTTTAAGTGCCATGACAGAGAGTAGCGAAAAGGATAAAAATTCACGACGTTTCATTAGTACTGTCCTTATTTTCTTGGGGAATTTTTTTCTTTATTCGCACCCCAAGTTCGACAAATTGATTCGCCGTATTCACTAGATTTCCTCGCCCTTGTGCTAAGGAGCTGTAGGTTTCATCATAAGTTTTTTGTGCACTATGAAGTTGGCTACCCAGTTTATCCATTTTTTCTACAACGATGCGTAAGCGATCATAAACTTTACTGGCATGCTGACTGAGTTCATCAGCGCTGCGACCGCGGCGCTCAATCGACCATAAACTTTCAATCGTTCGTAAGCTCGCTAATAAGGTTGTCGGTGTAACCACGACAATGCGCTGATCAAAGGCATCCATAAACAATTTTTCGTCATGCTGAAAAGCGGCTAAAAAAGCAGGCTCAACAGGCATAAACATAAAAACAAAATCGGGTGAATGCAGCGCCGGTAAATGCTGATAGGCTTTCGCTGATAAACTTTTGATATGATTACGAACAGCGTCAATATGCTGCTTTAGAAATTGCGTTTGTGACGTCTCATTATCGGCGTTCACATAATCGTTGTACGCATTCAGTGAAACTTTAGCATCGACAATAATGTGTTTATTATCAGGCAAATTAATAATCACATCAGGACGATAATTTTGTCCGTCATCGGCTTTATGGTTTTGCTCACGCACATACTCTTCCCCTAAGCGTAAACCTGAACGTTCGAGTACCGTTTCGAGTACCAGTTCACCCCAATTACCCTGAATTTTTTTATTGCCGCGTAATGCTTTGGTTAATGCACTGGCTTCTGCCGTGATGTCTTGATTGAGTCGGTACAACTCATTGATTTGGCTTTTTAGTGCGGCTCGATCTTTCGCGTCATGTAGATGAACATCTTCAACTTTTTTACGCAGCCCCTCTAACTGATCTTTAAAAGGGTGCAAAATAGCATCCAGGCCTTGCCTATTTTGCTGCTGCTTTTCGTTGAATATTTTATGCGAAAGATTTTCAAAAGATTGCTGTTGCTGCTGATGTAATTCTTGATTGTACCGCTGTTGCTGCACTTGCTGCTGCTGCTGGTGTTGAAGCTTTTGCTTTAATAATGCATTTTCTACCAACAGTTTCTGCTCGCCGATCTTAATGCCTAATTTTTCTCCCATATTTTTTCCTATTGCTAGGCAGCCAAAACAGCCACCTAACAACAGCAAGGAGAAAAACAATAAGATCATCCATGGCTCGAGCATTAAAGCATCCATATCGAATTAGTCTTGGCTACCTAACGTCGTCAACTGCTCTGTTTGATGCTCAGTAATCAGAGGCTTCACCACCGATCCTAGATCACCCTGCATCACTTCATCAAGCTTGTATAAAGTCAGATTGATTCTGTGATCGGTAACACGACCTTGTGGATAATTATAAGTACGAATACGTTCTGAGCGATCACCACTACCCACTAAACTTTTACGTTCTGCGGCTTGCTCAGCTTGTTGTTTTTGTAATACGGCATCGTTAATACGACTGGCAAGAACGGTCATCGCCTTTGCACGATTTTTATGCTGAGAACGCTCGTCTTGGCATTCCACTACAAAACCGGTTGGCAAGTGCGTTAAACGAATAGCCGAATCGGTTTTGTTGACGTGCTGACCACCCGAACCTGACGCACGGAACGTATCAACGCGTAAATCCCCTTTCTTAATTTCGATTGCGTCTTCGCCTTCAACTTCTGGCATAACAACAACCGTACAAGCCGAAGTATGCACTCGACCCTGGGATTCTGTTTCAGGTACACGTTGAACGCGGTGAGCACCAGATTCAAACTTCAGCTGCGAATACACATCAGTACCTGAAATTCGCGCAATGATCTCTTTATAACCGCCGTGATCGCCATTGTTTGTATTTAATACTTCAACACGAAAGCCTTGCGTCTCAGCATAGCGAGAATACATACGATATAAATCGCCTGAGAAAATCGCCGCTTCATCACCACCGGTACCCGCACGAATTTCTAAAATAATATTACGACCATCGTTAGGATCTTTAGGCAGTAACAACACTTGTAATTCAGCTTCTAGCGATTCTAACGTCGACTTGGCTGATTTATATTCTTCTTGACCCATTTCGCGCATTTCAGGGTCTTCGTCTTTTAATAGTAACTCTGCTTCAGCAAAATCACCTTGCGCTTCCGTAAACGATTCATAAGCCTGCACAACCGGCTCTAATTCGGCATATTCTTTGGATAAATTACGGAACTTGTCCTGATTAGAGATAATTTCATTATCACTTAAAAGAAGCCCGATCTCTTCGTAACGCTCACTTAAATGCTGTAACTTATGAACTAATGATTCTTTCATTCTGTTTTATTCTTCTCTTTGTTCTCAGTCACACTGTTTTCAGTATTACTTGAGAGCTGAAATAATTCTTGTACCCAATCCATAATTTCAAGCTGGCCTTCGGCCCCTGCTTTACGCATTTGCTTGGTAGGAGTGTGCAATATTTTGTTGGTATAGGTGTGAGCAAACTGCTGCAAAACTTTGGTAGGGTCATCACCGTTTGCCAGTTGTTTACGCGCCTTTACAAGACACTCATCTCTTAATTTTTCTACCTGGGTGCGCAATGATGTCACGGTTGAAACAACATCTAATGAGCGTAATTCTCGCATAAAACGCTCAACACCTGAAATGATCAACTCTTCAGCTTGTTTAGCGGCGTCTTCGCGCGACTTTACATTTTCTTCTATGATGCCTTTAAGATCGTCGACGGTGTAAAGAAAGACATCGTTAAGATCTCCGACTTCTTCTTCAATATCTCGCGGAACCGCAATATCGACCATAAACATCGGCGAGTGGCGACGTTTTTTAAGCGCACTCTCGACGGTTCCCTTTCCTAAAATAGGTAATGGGCTAGCCGTTGATGAAATAACGATGTCTGCGCGAGGCAACTCTTGCGCAATATCTTCCAACAAAACAGCTTCAGCATGAAACTGTTCGGCCAGTTTTTGCGCCCTCGCTAACGTTCGGTTAGCGACAATAATTTGTTTAATGCCCGCATCTTTTAAATGCTTAGCGACCAAGTCGATGGTCTCACCAGCACCAATTAATAATGCCGTGCTTTTACTAAAGTCTGTGAAAATATGCTTTGCCATACTCACTGCAGCATAAGCAACGGATACAGGATTTTGACCAATCGCAGTATTAGTACGCACATCTTTTGCTACAGAAAAGGTCTGGCGAAATAAACGCCCCAAATCACTGCCCGTTGTGCCCGCTTGCTGAGACACAGCAAAAGCTGACTTAAATTGGCCTAAAATCTGAGGTTCACCAAGCACTAATGAATCTAAACCACTAGCGACCCGCATCATGTGCTGAACCGCATCAGTATCATGATAAATATAAGAGGAATCAGATAATACTTGCTCATCGACACCATGGTGGTGGCTTAACCAAGAAAGCAAAGCTTGCCCTGTTTGTGTATCGGCCTTATCACCCTCATTAATATAAGAGCAATAAATCTCAGTTCGGTTACACGTCGATAGAATCGATACTTCAGTAACGGGCGTTAGTGCTTGCAGCACTTGCTGAAGGGCATCCGGCATAGTTGCTGGATCAAACGAAACTTTCTCACGCACTGCAACTGGAGCAGTTTTGTGATTAATGCCAAGTGCTATGATTCCCATCTGAGATTAAATCTGACCTTTTAAATAATGATGTATCAACAAAAGCAGAACAGTATAACGGGAAATAATCATGAAATCTTTTCAACATTACCCTGTCTACTATAAATTCACCCATAATAAAGACATACCGCTGACTTTTAATTAACTTTCAGCGTATGCTATCGCCAGAATAAATGGATAAAGGTCGTTATGTTATTACGGATTGTTACCTTACTAATTGCCAATAGCTTAATAGCAGGCTGCTCATTTTTACCCATGAGCAACAGCTCAACCGATTCAAGTACAGCGGCAGATTCTCAATCAGCCAATATTGAATTGGGCGACAGTAAGATTTTAAGCACGAAAGATTCTATTCCTGCCAAGCCTTTCTCTGCGCCCACACTCTATTCATTACTGGTTGCAGAAGTGGCAGGTCAACGTCAGCAATTCAATGTTTCTCTTGCGAACTACGTCGATCAAGCACGCAAAACCCAAGATCCTGGCATTGCCGAGCGCGCGACCCGCATTGCCCAGTACCTGGGCATAAACCAGTATATTTTAGAAGCGGCACACATTTGGGTATCAAATGCGCCCTCCGAAGCCCAGGCGCATCAAACATTAGCATTAGCATTAATGAAAGCCGGTAATTTTCCTTTAGCCCTGCAGCATATGGAATCGGTTTTAGAGCTCGCGGGCGCAAGTCAATTTGATTACCTTGCCTTAAATGCACAATCATTAGATCGCTCGGAAAAACTCGACCTATTGCAACAAATCGAATTACTAACAAAAAAGCACAACGACTATGCACCCTTATGGATGGCACAAGGTGCACTACTAATACAATTAGAAGATTATCCCACCGCCCTAATCGCGCTGGATCAGGCGATTGCTTTAAGAGAGGATTATACGTCTGCAGCACTAAGTAAAGCACGGGTTCTTCATAAACTGAACCGCCCTGAAGAAGCATTAGTGTGGCTTGAAGACCTGCACGACAGCTTACCGAAACATAAAGGTATTGGCGTTTTACGTGCTCGTATCTTGATTGACCTAAAGCGATTCAGTGAAGCACGTGCTGCTTTTCAGTATCTAGCTCAAGTATTCCCCAATGATTACTCTATTCAGCTATCACTAGGGTTATTACACATGGAGCTTGATGAAGATGATCAAGCAATTGCCGTATTAAGCCCCCTAACATTAGACAATAATATGGCTAATGAGGCTTATTTCTACCTCGCCCGCATCGCCGAAAAGCAGGAAGACTCAATTCGAGCTCTTCGTAACTATCGAGCAGTACAAGATGGCAGACAGTTTTTACCCGCTCAATTAAAGGCCGCGCAATTATTAATTAAAAAAGAAAACATCAATGCCGCACGCGACTACCTTACCCACCGTCGCAGCGAATTTCCCGATTTCAACATTGAGTTAGTTCAGCTTGAAGTCGAACTCTTGATTAATAATGAAC
>JBNMPQ010000134.1:0-7594 GCA_051276935.1 Oleispira sp.
GTACTTATTCTTCGATTTATGTTGCCGCAAATATTCTACTCATGATGAATATCAGTCGTGAAGATTTGATTCCCGCTGAGCTTGAAGAAGAGCTTGATGATCGTCCGTAGGAATTGGGTGTGATTATCATTTAAAGACTCTGGTTAATGTTTTAGAACCAGAGTGTTTAAATGTCTAGTTGTGCAATCGTATTGTCACGTTGACATTCGATAAATCAATATCTTTTATATAAACATCCCCAAGACTCTGTCCTGCACCACCGGTTACCTGTACATTCTTAAAAGCTATCTGGCCTATGTGTGAGGGCAAGGCTACCGCAATGCTACCGTCGGCATTCAGTGTCGTTCTGGGTCCTGCTGCATATGTTACATCGGACATCTCAACATCGGCATTCAATAAGTTTGTGGCGGGTAATAATAAATTCCCCAATGTTTCTAGAGTACTTTCACCGTTATCGCTGGTATCTAAAGTACTGGCTAAAATATCTTGTACAGTTGGAATGTTGGGTTGAGCGCCTTGTGCGGTTACTTTACCCATATCAGAATCGCTTAACGCTGTTAAGCCAGAAGAATGTGTTCGATCTGTTTTTTCTATAATTTGCTCAGTACTAATGGGTTCTCGCTCGATATTAGCGGACGCCATAAAAGGTTGAAGTGGACCCAGAAGCAAGGCTGTGAAGGCAGCAGCATAGCGGTACCGAGACTGTTTTTTCAAAGAACGGTTAAGTTGGCGCTCTGTTATCCAACCTTGATCTATCAAGACTTCCCCAAGTCTCATGCCTGTATCGCTTTGCAATCGCAAGGCTTGATCCAGCTGAGGGCGTGTAATAAATCCTTTATTGATGAGCAGAAGACCTAAGCGGGACTTCTGCTGAATCTCTTGCCTTTTCTGCATGATGATTGAGCCTTATATTCTAATTATTCAATACTAGTACCGTAACAAGAGTACTTATCTAATGCTGCCTGCGTCTTATCTGTTAGACAACAACAAGGTTCTGTCAGTATTGTTTATGTCACATAAACAATCCTTAAGTCTTTGAAAAATAATGATATTGTATTTATGAAACAGTTTGTTACTAACAACGGTCTATCGTATAAAACGGATATTTATTAGTATAGTCACGATTGGGGTGTTGCTTGATAGAAAGTGATATTTTTACTGGATGATTCACGAAAAAAGATTAGTTTTATCGAGTATTGGTTAAATTATCCTGTAATTGATGGTTAGTGATGCACTCTGGACTTTAATTCCCCTATAATCGCCCCATATAAATGAACAGTTCTAGTATCGTTATTCCTCGTGCTAATTGAGGATTTTTGGAGAGTTATCACCGATGAGCAAGCCAAGACACATCAAATTATTAATCTTAGGTTCCGGCCCTGCAGGCTATACGGCTGCGGTTTATGCGGCGCGTGCAAATTTAAACCCGGTTATGATTACGGGTATGCAGATGGGCGGACAGTTAACCACGACGACAGAAGTTGATAACTGGCCAGGTGACGTTGAAGGTTTGCAAGGACCCGCATTGATGGAGCGAATGAAAGCTCACGCTGAGCGTTTTGATACTGAAATTTTATTTGATCATATTGATGAAGTTGATCTTAAACAGCGTCCGTTCTATTTAAAAGGCAGCTCTGGAGAATATACTTGCGATAGTTTAATTATTTGTACCGGCGCTAGTGCAAAATATTTAGGTTTAGAAAGCGAAGAAGCCTTTAAAGGTAAGGGTGTTTCTGCGTGTGCAACTTGTGATGGTTTCTTTTATCGTAAAAAGAAAGTGGCCGTGATTGGTGGCGGTAATACGGCGGTTGAAGAAGCTTTGTATCTTGCCAATATTGCCGAAGAGGTTATTGTCGTTCACCGTCGTGATAAGTTCAGTTCAGAAAAGATATTGCAGGACAAGATCAATGATCGTGCCGAAAACGGCAACGTCACGATTAAGTGGAACAGTGAGCTTGATGAGGTCTTAGGTGACAACATGGGTGTCACGGGTATGCGCATTAAAAATCGTGAATCAGGAGAGACTGAAGACATTGACCTAGAAGGTGTTTTTATTGCCATTGGTCATTCGCCGAATACACAAATATTTGAGGGTCAGCTTGAGATGAATGGCGGATACATCAAAGTGCAAAGTGGCTTAGAGGGTAATGCGACTCAAACCAGTATCGAAGGTATCTTCGCAGCCGGTGATGTAATGGATCATATTTATCGTCAAGCGATTACGTCTGCTGGAACGGGTTGTATGGCAGCCTTGGATGCAGAGCGTTATCTGGATGATTTAGAAGGGTAAACCTTTTGGATTTTGATATTACGATCTGAAAAAAGCGCTGCTCTTAACGAGTTAGGCGCTTTTTTCGTTTTCAATGTGCTGTGGCATGTGATCAGAGAAAAAACTCTCAATTTCTTCTCGGCGAGCTAGGCCATCTTTGTAACCTAAATCAATTAGATCTTTGCAAAATCCCTTAGAAAAAAGTAAGTAGCTCAGTATTCCAGAGCCATTACGGCTTGTATTTCCACTGCCGCCTAAAAACAAGCGCAATATTTTTGGCAATTCATCTGCATGACGTCCTGCGATATTATCAATTGACTCACTTGGGTTAATTTCTAAGAGCTCGATGGGCTTTAATTGCATGCCGTGTTTCTTTCTAATATTCTCAGGAATTCTATTCACAGTACGATTAATTTTTTGTAACCGCTCAACATCTGTTTCCATACTGTCTAGGAATGCGGCGTTGAGCATGTGCCCCATTATTTTAGCAGGTGTTGGGTAGTTACTTTCTTTAATATGCTCTTTACGTTTGTGTGCGTCTGCACTCACACCAATAACAAGTACTTTTTCAGCTCCTAAATGAATTGCAGGGCTAATAGGTGCAAGCTGCCTTACTGCGCCATCAGCGTAATACTCTTGGTTGATTTTAACTGATGGAAAAATCATGGGTATGGCTGATGAGGCCATTAAATGGTCTATGCCAATACGTGATCGATAGCCGATACGTCTGTGCCTCTGCCAGTTAATGATGCTGTAATGTCCTTGAAAGAAACTTACAGATTCACCACTATTTAAGCCAGAGCCGTTGACGCACATAGCATGCAAGGCACCGTTGTCGATTGCTTTTTGAATATTATCAAATTGAATAACCCGGTTAAGCAGTTCTCGTAAAGGAGAATTATCTAGCAGTGATACTCGATCATGCTTATATTTTCTACCAATAATGGCAGTCCTTATGAGCCGTGCGAGTGTCGTTACGACGCCTTTAAAATCGGTACGATATATTAGATCTGGACTAAAACTTGTCCAAATTCTTTCTAAATGACGAATGCCAATACGGTGGTTTTCTGCATAGCTCGCAAGCGCCACTCCGTTAATGGCACCAGCAGACGTTCCTGCAATAATGTCGTAAGGGTTATTGGCATCTTTTGGTAAGATTTTATGAATCGCTTTTAATACACCTACTTGATAGGCTGCTCGAGCCCCGCCGCCAGAAAGTATTAATCCGATTTTTTTACTGTCAATCCCAATCATGCTAGAACTTGTCTTATAATATGTTATTAACCGTTAGTATAGAGCATAATGTGCACCCTTGAGAATGACTGATATAGGTTCAACATGTTCAGCGGTATTGTACAGACTAAGTTAGTATTACAAGAAATCAACAAACAGGCTGGTTTTGCCAGTCTAGTGTATGATTTTCCGGCCCAATTTTCTGAGGGGTTGCAGTTAGGCGCATCGGTTGCTCAAAACGGTGTGTGCTTAACTGTGCGCACCATGGAAAAAAACGATGATGGGAGTTTGAGAGTAAGTTTCGATGTGATCGCTCAAACGCTTAAATTAACCAATTTGGCTGATGTAAAAAGTGGAGATGAGCTGAACATTGAACGCGCAGCGCGTTTTGGTGATGAAATTGGTGGGCATGTTGTTTCTGGTCACGTGTTTGGTTGCGTTCGCGTACTGTCTATTGAACAAGACGCACTTAACATGCGCTTGGAATTTGAAAGGCCTGCAGAGTTAAAGCCTTATCTTCTCGACAAAGGTTTTGTGGCACTAAATGGCTGCAGTCTAACGATTGCAGAAGTAACTCCAGATACTTTCAGCGTATGGCTGATTCCGGAAACCCGCGATGTCACTGTTTTTGGTCTTATCGAAGTCGGTGCTAAAGTTAATCTAGAAATAGACCCAAGCACCCAAGCAACCGTTGATACCATTAAAGCATTAATGGCATCTGGGCAACTTGCTGAACTTATTGCGACTGTAAAAAGCGCATAATATCCATTGATTCAAACATCCACTGGCTCTCGGCGCCTGTTTCAATGCGTAAACAAGGGACTGTCGTTCGGCCAGTTGATTTTTGTAGAGCCGTTCTGTGCTTTGAGTCGGCTAAAATGTCACGAAGCTCTACATTAACCTTAAGCCCTTTTAGCGAGCGTAATACGCGTGCGCAAAACGGGCATGAATCGTAATAATAAAGTGAATACTGGGTATTTTCTGATGGGGCTTGAGTGTTACTCATAATGTCGTATTACCTGAAGTATTTAAATTAAGCATTTAAAGCAAGCCCCCTAAATTCAGTCCCTAAATATTAAGTGGCCAGACTAATTCATGGATTATACCCAACATTTACTGTTATTTGTTATCGCTGTGATTGCTAATTGGTTTTCTGCTTTGGCAGGGGGTGGCGCTGGACTTATTCAATTGCCTATTCTGATCTTTATGGGGCTGCCTTTTTCTTTGGCACTGGCGACTCATAAAATCGCAACGGTGGCACTAGGCCTTGGTGCAACGATACGGCACGCTAAAGAAAAGCACACTTCAATGCGTTTGTTAGCATTGATGATTGTCGCAGGAATACCCGGTGTGATTTTAGGTGCTTATATGATTATTGATGTTAATGATCGTTGGGCTGAAATCATCTTAGGCGCGCTAACGCTAAGCTTGGCACTTTATTCTATGATGAAGCCGCAGCTTGGACTGGAAGGGCGCGTATTACACCGTGATATGTCAGGGATAATGATTGGGGCTGTTGGGCTATTTATTATAGGGTTCGCCAATGGCGCTTTATCCGCGGGAAGTGGCTTATTTGTGACCTTATGGTTGGTCTTGTGGTTTGGGCTTGATTATCGATTAGCGGTAGCGCATACATTGATCGCGGTGGGTTTGGGTTGGAATGCGTCAGGTGCCATTACCATGACCTTACTAGCGGAAGTTAAGTGGGACTGGTTGCCCGCTTTGATCTGTGGTTCTTTAGTGGGAGGCTATTTAGGGGCCCACAGTTCGATAAAAGCAGGCAGTCTTTGGATTAAGCGTTGTTATGAACTGATTACATTAATTGTAGGCATTAAATTATTAGTGGGCTAGCCAGTCTTGCAGCTTGCTTCTAATATCATCAAGTTGGAACGGTTTACTTAAATAATCGTTCATTCCTGCTTTCAAGCAACGCTCTCTATCACTTGAGAGTGCATTGGCAGTTACTGCAATAATAGGTATGTCTGCATAAGGCTCTCCAGAGTTGCGAATGCTCTGGGTTGCTTCAAAGCCATCCATAACCGGCATTTGACAATCCATAAGTATTAGATCGAACCCTTCACCGTTAGCGTTTGCTTGTTGTAAAATAGAGAGCGCTTTACGGCCATGATCAGCCGTATCATTTTTAATATTTAATCGTTGTAACATCGTTTTAAGAACAACCTGATTAATATAGTTGTCTTCAACAATAAGAACCCTTGCGTCTTCTTTTATAATTTTATCGCCAATAATATCTTGTGTATCAGGATTTGAAATTATTGGCGGAACGTCAATAGGCAGTGAGAGCTCGATCAAAGTGCCATAATTTACTTCACTCGTAATGTGTATAGAGCCTTGAAGTTGGGAGCACAATGCTTGTACCAGTGACAAACCGATACCCAAACCACTGAACTGACGAGAAGAAGAGCCATCACCTTGTGTGAAAGCGTTTAAAATATCATCGCGCTTATGCTCAGCAATGCCTATTCCAGAATCTTCAATTTTTATTGATAATATGTATTGCTTATCAACATACTTGATATGTACTGATAAGCTAATATGCCCACGATCCGTAAATCTTAAAGCATTATCTAAAATAGGATTGATCGCTTGAAGTAAGCGTTTCTTGTCGGCAGTGATTGTTTTAGGATTGCGAGTATTGTTTTCGATCGAGAATTCTATGCCTTTTGCTGCACAAGCCTGTTGCATATGTTTATCAATCTTATCAAGGAACTCAGGAAGATTAATCGTCGCCGCTTTAACGATAAAATTTCCAGCTTGAAGTTCGGTGTAGCTGAGTACCTGGTCGACTAAGTTAAGCATTTCATTGGCACTGCCCTTCGCCATATTAATGGTTTCTTGGGTGATCTCTAGTTGTGTTAGTTCTAAAGAGCCTAAAATTCCATTGAGGGGGGTCCTAAACTCATGGCTGATAGTCGCTAAAAACTCATCTTTTAAACGATTATTCTCTTGTAGCTTTTTATTTGTACGTTCTAATTCTTGCTGTGCACGAAATTCAATAATCTTTTTCTCATTTTCAATCACTTTAATACGATCGGCCAATGCGAATGATAATAAAATGATTTCTATTACGCTGCCTATTTTACTTGCATGAGTCATTAAGAATGTATTTGGAAAAATGCCGAGCATCATGCCCGTAGTGAATAATCCACCCAATATGAGAGATACCCAAGCGGCTAAAAAGAAACGTGCTTGACGGTGCCCGCGAAGAAACATGGCGACAGAGGCGTATAAAATAAATAATAAAAAGGTGACAATAACAATTTTTGCTAAAGCCATCACTGTTGCAGTATCAGCAATGAAGCTTAAGAAGAAGACAACGACCGATAATACTAAAACAGAGCGTAATAAGTTATCAGCCACTACATGATATTGGCGTGTATGCAAAAAACGTCGAGTGAATGCAGTCCCAAAAAAACCAACTAATGCAATTGATATTGGCGGTGCAATACTTTCAATCCACGGAGAGTTTGGCCATAAATATTGATAGCTTAACCCACTGACGGTTGCCTGTAATATAGCAAAGGCGGCAAGGTAACCGATGTACCAAAGGTAGTTTGGGTCTCGGATGCTAAACCATAAGAAAAAGTTGTAGAAAAACATGACAAGCATCATTCCATAATACAGACCAAGTCCATATTGTTCGGTACTGTGTGCTTCGAAGAAATAATCTGGATGCCAAATAAAGATGGGGACTTGCATAGAACTGGATGTGGATATTCTTACATAAATATCTTTTCTTTCATTATCATAAAGGGAAATAGGCACAATGAAATTTCTATGGTCAATAGGGCGCTGGCTATAGAGGTAGCTATCGCCTAGTTTTATATGTTCAATATTTTTATATTTATCGACGACATAAATATCGAGATGATCCAGTAGCGGGTAGGTGGTTTCTAGTTTCCAACTTTGAGTTTTTTTATCAACGGTATTGTCGAGTAGAGAAAACATTACCCAATAGGTTGAGTCGGTAAAACCTTTATTTAAGCTTTCTTCTGTGAGTAACTCAAAGTTAGATTCATCTAATTCGACGATATCAGATAAAGAATATTCACCCGTAATATCTTCTAAGTA
>JBNMPQ010000135.1:0-7559 GCA_051276935.1 Oleispira sp.
CAGATGATGCTTCGCTAATTGGCGGGCCATAACACAGCCGCTGATACCAGTATCCGCAGTGGTGAAAATTACCAAACTGCCTATAAATGTGGGTGGTGGTGACAATTCTGCTGCGGATGCGACTATTTATTGGTTTAAAAATACTTGCTAGGCGATGAATCAGTTGGCGAGGCGGCACTCAACTACCAAGACAAAAAAGCAGATGTTTGCATGGCTAATTCTGCAGAAGGGTTTGATGTCAGCCAGAATGCTAACTTCTTTGATGCAGTGCCGAGGGGCGGCGTTGCCAGCCCAGTAGGATTGTCACTCAATAATATAAACGTGGCTGTACCCGTGCTAACAGGCCCCGCAGGCATTCATCCGACAATTATTCCTTTGCAAGTTGCCGAGCGTTTACAAGTGGGCAATTAAATAGCTTTACTCATTTACGGCGTATATCTACAATTTCCCGTCAGCATGAGTAAATAAAATAATTCTATTTACGTTATAAAAAAATTTTTTACATGGAAAAATATTTTGAAGGGTCTTAATCATACTTCGGTTCCGCGATTTTTGAGTATCTAAATAAAGTGCAAAGGTACTTTTTATTTAAGGTAAGTCTTAGTTTTAAATTAACTTATCCAAAGAGAGTAACCAACCCTAAGGTCGTAGGGATTGGTTGAATCAGCAAGCTACTTATCTAAAATATTGACACCCTCGATGTTGGGATGATTTTTTGGACGAAGAAAACGTGCAAACACTAAAGCACATCTTTCCAAAAAAATGGCACATTATTTTTAACCGTAGATGAGTCTGACACCTAATAGAATAGACTTCAGAATCTTCTGAACAACGGATAATTTTGACGAGAACGCTTTCTTTGGTAGGAACTGATCGTGGAGCAATTTGTATTCGAGGTGAACCTTTATCTGAAACGGGCCGCCACCCAAAAAACGACGAACGTGTCCTTCAACAGTTTCTTAGAGTTGTGCCTGCAACGTGTTGAAAAAATTTTATTATATTTACAAATTTTTCTGGCGGCTAACCATTGAAACAAAACTGTCATGATCGTGACTTATTCTCACCATTAACGTTTTGAGAGGTATTTCAGGTTATGCGCCTTACAGTCCATCAGCGCTTAATAATGTTTTCTGGGTTTTGTTTAATAGCGCTTACCGGTCTGACATGGCTTTCTACGTCAGTGGTGCGGGAGGCTGAGGAGGCGACGAATCGACTCGTACGGGAGCAGATGTCGGATGTTTGGTTGCTTACGGATCTGGATCGCAGCCATCGCCAACTTAAGGACTTGTCCTACAAAATTAAAGCTCAGCTGCTGCTGTGGGGTGAGATCAATGCGCAGTTCGAAGAAACCTCGGTAGCAATCAAGGCGCAATGGCATTCAGCTCTTGGCAATCCGCGCCTGCAAGGCTGGGCTGAAGAGAATATGGAAGCCCATCAGGCCGTTTTGAACCTGCTTGGGGCTCTGAAAGAACCTATCGATGAAACCAGTTATTATTCGGCCGGTAAAGTGGTGGACTTTCAGCTTTATCAAGCTCTTGATCCTATGCTTGAAGACATTGATGCCCGGCGCATGGTTGGTCGCCAACAGGCGGAAGCAGGGTCTACCGCGCTGGTCGAATTCCTTGAACAGCAACAACACTTGTTGGTTGGGGGATCCCTTTTTGTCTTGCTTGGTATCTTGTTATTAACTTACTGGCTTCGCCGCACGGTAACTACAAGACTTCAGTTGATCGCGGAACGCCTGCGGTCCATGGAAGTTGCTTCAGACCTTTCTTCCCCGCTGCCGATTTCAGGACGTGATGAAGTAACGGCTGTGGCGTTAGCAATCAACGGTCTGATCGAAAAATTCAAACTGTTCGTGGTGGATGTCACAGACGCCGCAGATGCTTTACAGCAGCGTTCAGCCAATCTGGATGAGCAGGCCGATGCGGTTCAGGCCTCGTCGTTACACAACACTCGCCAGATCCACGATGTGGTTTCATCAATGAACGCCATTACCAAGAGCGCAAGTCAGATTGAACAATCAGTCCAGCATTCCCGAATGCAGGTCACTGGCGCTGTGGCAGGCAACGATGATGTTCAGAACCAGCTGCGCGAGAGCGAACGTGCCGCTGAACATGCGATTGAGGTCATTAATCGTGTGGCAGGAGCGATTGAGGTCCTTCACGGTTCCAGTAAAAAGATCGAACAGGTGATTGGCGTAATCGCGGAGATTGCAGAGCAGACCAACCTGCTGGCCTTGAACGCAGCGATTGAGGCGGCTCGCGCTGGAGAGCAGGGCCGGGGTTTCGCCGTTGTGGCCGATGAAGTACGAAGCCTGTCACGTCGCACGGGTGAATCCGCCCATCAGGTGCGTCAGTGGGTTAGCGAGCTTGTCACCCAGGTTAATCGTGCCAACGGCTTACTGGATGAGACCCGGGCAGCCGGTGGCACTAACCGGGAGACGTTGGGAACACTCAAGACCCATCTGGTGGCACTTAAACAAACCTTTGATGATCTCAGCCACTTTACCACTGAGGTAGACGAGGCAGTGCAGGTTCAAAGGGACGAGATTGGTCGGGTGGGGCGGCGCGCGGACGCGCTGGGAGAAAGCTCTCAGGGTCTGGAGCAGCATATCGGTCACACTAAAACGGTGAGCGATCAGTTGCGTGGGCAGTCAGAATCGCTGCGAGCCCTTATTTCTCGTTTCCAGATTCAAGAGGTATAACACAGAATGACAGCCTGTGACCAAGCGAGAGAGCTACAGCGCATTATTGATCGCAGCCACTTAGTCTGATTTCATTTTACTAATTTTCAAAAGTTGTAAGTAGGCAAGTAAATCGATTTTTAGTCCAAAAATCCCAAGGTCATAGGGGTTGGTTGAATCAGCAAGTTGCTAGCCGCCATAAACCATGTCGCCCAGTTGATCTGATAGTCCAACTAGGTAACCGTCGGTTGCCATGTTGGTGGGCGCTTACTCCAATCTCAGTAGGCTTATTGATAAGAATTTTCTGAGCCAAAAACGTCTCGCTAGTATCTGTTTCAATGGCATCTAACCATAGTGTCACTTCGGCTAGGCTTTGAGTCATAAAGTTTATGTCCCCGATCAATGGGATTGGGCCTTCCCACATCACGAAGTTATCACGGTGGCAAAATTCACGTTCAAAGCGATAGCGAACCCAGTAACCGTGTTTCCTAGGTCAGTCAATGTCTGCATGAAGCCATCAAAACCTTCGGGTTTATCAGGCGCATCTGCTCTAAATTCAAAGTCATTTAAAAGTATGTGATAGTCAGCAAACTGGGTAGCGGTGCTCAATACATCTGGAATAGTGCCAGCAAAGTCAGCGGTTTTAGGGTGACCAGTAATCGCTTGTTCCATTGAGACTGTGGATTGGCCGCTGTCCAATATTCCGCGGGCTTGGTAGCTGCGTTCACGGCGAACAATAAAGGGAATTGTTTCACCATTGTCGGTTGTGGTCATGGCAACATCGTCAGCAGGACTGGCAGAGTCTTGGCACGCCCATGGCTGATATTAGATTTTCGCCTATGACTAAGCCTTCTATTAATCCAATTAACCTTAACGGGTTGTCAGCACTTGGCGTCAGTACAGGGGTCACGTTTTCGGTATTAAGGGTGAGTACCAATTCACTGATTGCTTTCTCTTCCTTTACGATGACTTCAACGAACACGTCGCCTGCGGAAATAAGATCGGCACGATTGGATAAAACGTTAAGTCGTGCACTGTCTCTTATTAGTTGTGGTGCATTCATTATTACAGGGGGAATTACTTCTTCTAACAGGGCTATATTGTCAGTGCAGACGGCCGTTAAAGAAACAGCCTAAAAACGGTTAAGTTTTTAAAATTAATTTTTTAAATTTCTTTAATTTTGTTATTTTATTAATAATATACTTATTTAAATGAATGTGATTCATAAAAAAAGATAGCGAAAGAGTGTTTTATTTTATATGTAAATCATTAGAAAAGAGGCTGGATTTTAGGTATTAGACGCTGTAATTTTTTGAGGAATTATATTTTTTTGTCTGCTTTTTAAGTGGCCTCAGAAAATATTTTTAAAGTGAGCTGAAGGTAATGATTACAAAGGATTTACATTTAGCCACTTTAATACTTTTTCGGAAATGATGTTTATATTGATGGGTTTAGACATGTAATCTGACATTCCAGCGTCTAAGCATTTTTCTCTATCACCTTTCATCGCATTGGCGGTCATTGCGATAATGGGTAAGTTTTTATATTCATTTTGTTTTCTTAAATACGCAGTAGCTTGGTAGCCATCCATTTCAGGCATTTGGCAGTCCATAAATACCGCTTTGTAATGTTTATCGCTACTTTTTTTATTCTGATGAATCATTTCAATAGCTTGTGCGCCATCTTTGGCAATATCAATTTTAAGCGGAAAGTTTTTTAGCAATGCTTGAGCAATCATAATATTTATTTCATTATCTTCAACCAGTAATACGGCTAGGTAATGGTTTTTTTTAATTGATTTTTCTTCATTTTTTATTGCGATTGATTGCATTGATTTATCGGTATTTAATCCAGTTGTCACTAAATCAATCGAGAAATTAAAGGAACTTCCTTTTCCTTCGGTGCTGCTTACCTTAATTGAACTCTTCATTAAATTTATCAATCGGTGAGAGATTGTTAACCCTAACCCTGTTCCGCCAAAGCGCCTTGTTGTAGACGTTTCCATTTGTAAAAACGGTGTAAAAAGCTGTGAGATTTTTTCTGGAGCAATGCCTATGCCTGTATCTTCAATACTGATTGAAAGTAGACTTTTATCTTTATTTTTTTGGACTAACGATACGGTTAATGAAATGCCACCTGTGGGTGTGAATTTAAGTGCATTGCTGATTAGATTGTCGACGACTTGTCGCAGTCGAATCGGATCGCCATGTACGCTGTGAGTACATAGGTCGATGTTACAATTGAAATAGAGCCCTTTTTCGTGTGCACTTAGCACTGTTAATTGTTGAATATCATCGATGAGTTTAAACAAGTCAAAATCGATGTTTTCTAATACGAGTTTGCCAGACTCAATCTTGTTAAGGTCAAGAATATCGTTGATGACCACTAATAAAGTACTAGAGCTCGATCGGGCGAATTCTAGATATTTTCTTTGTGTGTGAGTCAGTCGTTCTTGCTTTAAAATATTAAGCATTCCGATGACTCCGTTCATCGGTGTAAGAATCTCATGACTCATATTGGCAAGAAATTCACTTTTAATATTACTGGCGTTTTTGTATTTTTTTTCCGCAAACGTTCTGGCATCCACTTCTTCAGATAGCTTTATTACCGTATCGGTTAATTGGGTTTCTGAAAAACGAATTTGTCTAAATAAACCCAATACACAGAGTGAAATAATCAACAGCTGACTGACTTGATTAAGTCTGTCTTGGCTTAAACGGAAATCGACGGGTGTTAAATTTTGAGGAGCCCCTAACGAAGATTCCAATGCAAAAAGGCCTAATCCTGTTGCGAGCGAAAAAATGAATGCAAGTACCCCCCCTTGTTTACCACCCACTAATGCACCAATGAGAGGCAGAATGGCAAGCCACCCCGTGGCAGGATTGGCCAGAGCTCCATTGCTATAAGATGCATAAGAGACAGTAATACATGCCCCTATTATTGCTAATATGGAGGCGATGGTTCTTGATCCGCCTTTTTTAAGAACAATCGTCCCCATTAAGACAAAGCCCATGCAAAGAGATAGGCTTAGTACCCGTCCGTATAACTCCCATTGCAGCGCTCGAATTAAAAAAAATGCACATAAAAGGAATACGATTATTAAGGTAAACGTAGCGGTACTGCGCAATCTTTCTTCTTGAATATCATGTATTTTTTGAATGGCATTGATCAATTTTTAACTACCCGTATAAAATTTAACAGCCCAATCGTTATTCTTATTAAGTGTAGCGTGAAATGGTGAAAAGGTCAGATTCAATGGGAGACTTAAATACGGCCGTTAAAAACCATTCAGTGCTCTGTTCATAATTATTCAGACTAATAGACAGCCATTACAATAAGGAATTTCCACAATCTCATGAAACCCACTATGTTGGAGTGAATTCACAGACAGTAAGGTTAAAGCTTTGAATAATTTTGATGATAAAGTTGTTTTAATTACAGGTGCTGGCAACGGCATTGGTCGCGCAACTGCACTAGCCTTTGCACAGCAAGGCGCGAGTGTCGTTGTGGCCGATATGAATCGAGACGATGGTGAAAAAACCACGGCTATGATTACCGAAGCAGGCGGTGCTGCGACGTTTATTCTTTGCGATGTAACAAAAGATCACGATGTTCAATCAATGGTTAATGTCACATTAGAAACCTATGGGAAATTAGACATCGCTTTTAATAATGCGGGTATCGAGATTGAACAAAGCAAGTTGGCTGATGGCGACGAAGCGACGTATGACAAAATCATGGACGTCAATGTGAAGGGGGTTTGGCGCTGTATGAAATATCAAATTCCTGCCTTGCTGCAACAATCCACTTCGGCCATTGTGAATACCGCGTCTATCGCGGGTTTGGGTGCGGCGCCTAAAATGAGTATTTACAGCGCCAGTAAGCACGCGGTCATTGGCTTAACTAAATCGGCGGCGGTTGAATACGGTAAAAAGGGTTTGCGGGTTAATGCTATTTGCCCTGCCGTTATTGATACTGAAATGTTCAGACGTGCAACGCAGAATGATCCTCAAAAAGAACAATATGTAAGAAGTCTTCATCCGGTTGGGCGTATTGGTCAAGCAGATGAAGTCGCGGCTGCGGTATTGTATTTATGTTCAGATTTAGCAGGATTCACTACGGGTGTTGCTTTGCCGATCGATGGCGGTGCCACGGCTATTTAAGACGGTTTACTTTATATCAGTAATAAGTTGCTGTCGTGTCGAAAGCATCTTGGTTGCTGCGTTATGGGGTCAATAAACTTCAGCTCTTTTGCCAGTAATTGCAAGGGAGCTGAATAGTCATCCGCAGAAAGCGGCTGCAATTGCGGGTAATATTTGTCATTTAATATCGGCCAGCCCAACGTTTGCATGTGCAGGCGTAATTGATGGGTTTTACCGGTAATCGGATGTAATTCAAATAATGCCTTTTGCTTGGTTTGTTCGATGCATCGGATCACAGAGTAGCTATTATCTTTGATCCCACCTTCCTTCTCTTTTTCAGCAACCCGCATTAAAAAGCGCGGTTCTGATCTCTCAATACGATTCTTAACTTCCCACTCTTGGCCTAACAGGTTTTTATTGTTGTTGATTTTTGCAATGGCTTGATACGTTTTGTGTATTTGCCGTGTTTCAAATAATTGATGATAACGATGGCGGGTATCTGGATTTACCGAAAATATGACGAGGCCAGCGGTCACTCTGTCTAAGCGATGTACTGCTTGTAATGTGTTAATACCGGTGCGGCGGCGCAGGCGATTTTGCAGGCACTCATTTACATAGATACCGCCAGGAGTAACGGCTAAAAAGTGCGGCTTATACGCTACTAGAATATGCTGATCCTGAAAGAGTATTGTTTCTTGAAAGGGAATGAGGGGCTCGTTGTCGACTTCCCT
>JBNMPQ010000136.1:0-7557 GCA_051276935.1 Oleispira sp.
TACCAGGCTTGAATGCAAGTCCCCAAACAGCAATTGTTTTTCCTGAAAGGTTACAACCAAGTCGATCACTTATTTTTTCAAATAAACGCTGCTTTTGTGATTCATTTCGATCATCAATAGCGTGCAAGATATTAGCCGTATATCCGTGTTCTTTACCCATATTAATGAGGGTTTTTACATCGTTCGGGAAAAATGAACCCCCATAGCCGCAACCTGGGTAAATATAAGAAAACCCAATTCGACTATCAGCGCCCATGCCCATCCTGACGTGCTCAATGTCTACATCCATTTTCTCGGCTAGATTGGCCATTTCATTCATGAACGAGATCTTAGTCGCTAGCATGGCGTTAGTCGCGTACTTAGTCAGTTCAGCGTCACGAATACCCATAAACATGAGTTTATCGAAACTGAGAGAAAAAGGCTTGTACAGTTTACGCATTAAGCGTTTTGTCTTATCGTTCTCAATGCCGATAATAATGCGATCTGGGCGATTAAAGTCATCAACTGCTGCACCTTCTTTTAAAAATTGAGGATTGGCGGCTATGTCAATATTGAACGACTTTGTTTGATGCTCCAGTCGCGATATCACTCGACTTTTGATTTTTTCAGACGTACCGACGGGCACTGTGGATGCGGTAATAATCAAGCTATCTTGATTAATTTCATCCGCAACTTGATCAATAACTTGCCACAGAGTTGTAAGATCGACGCTGCCGTCACGAGCACTTGGCGTATCGACCGCGATATAGAAAATTTGGCATTGTTGTGATATTTTTGAAAAATTGTGACTGTACGTTAAACGACCTGTATTTGAGTTGTCATTAAGAATCCCATCAAGGCCAGGTTCGTAGAGAGGCGTTTCACCTTTTTGTAATTTCTGTATACGAGGTTCGTTGTTATCTAAGCATAGAACACAATTACCCATTTCTGCAAAGCAAGCGGCGCTGACTAGGCCGACGTAATTTGTTCCTACAACCGTAATGTCCAATATATCCGCTTCCCTATTTTGTCTCGGTGCAACGTGAATCGATTACGCTTAACATTTGCACTATAACTATGCGTTTAAACTACCTTAATTAAAAAAAATGACAACCGCATTGCAGCTGTTTTAGGGCTATCTTTAGGGAATTGTAAGCAAAAAAAAGCCCAGCAGAGCTGGGCTTTTTAGAGTTGATTATACTTTAAACAATTAAAGTAATTTTTCCAACTCAGGAACCGCTACAAACAAGTCCGCTACTAAACCGTAGTCTGCAACTTGGAAGATTGGCGCTTCTTCGTCTTTATTGATCGCAACGATCACTTTAGACTCTTTCATGCCCGCCAAATGCTGAATCGCACCTGAGATACCAACAGCGATGTATAAGCTAGGGGCAACGATTTTACCCGTTTGGCCAACTTGCATATCGTTTGGTACAAAGCCAGCATCAACTGCAGCGCGTGATGCACCCACAGCCGCGCCGATTTTATCAGCAACTTTGTAAATGATCTCAAAGTTTTCGCCATTACCCATACCGCGGCCACCTGATATAACAATATCAGCAGCTGCAAGGTCAGGACGGTCAGATTTCGCAAGTTCTTCACCCACAAAAACTGAGATAGCAGAGGCTTTAACAATCGTACATGCTTCAACAGTGGCAGAACCACCTTCAGCAGATACAGGATCAAAACCCGTGCCACGAACAGTGATTACCTTAATGGCATCAGAGCTTTGAACGGTTGCGATTGCGTTGCCCGCATAAATTGGACGTACAAACGTATCAGCGCTTTCAACCGCAACGATGTCAGAGATCATGTTCACGTCAAGCAATGCTGCCGTGCGTGGCAAGAAATCTTTACCCGTAGTTGTTGCAGCCGCCAAAATGTGGCTATAGCCCGCACCCAATTCTGCTACTAGGTCGCCCATTGCTTCGGCGATTTGATGTGCATAAGCCGCGTTGTCAGCAACGATTACTTTGCTAACTCCGTCAACTTTTGCAGCCGCTTCAGCGACTGCGCCACATGATTCACCCGCGACTAAAACATCGATGTCGCCACCGATTTCTTTAGCAGCCGCTACAACGTTTAAAGTTGCAGCATTTAAAGCAGCGTTATCATGTTCAGCGATTACTAAAATAGTCATTATTACAGTACCTTCGCTTCGTTTTTAAGTTTGTCGACAAGCTCAGCAACGTCAGCAACCTTGATGCCAGCAGAACGCTGAGCAGGAGGAGTTACTTTAACTACTGTTTGAGTGCTCTTAATTTCAACGCCTAGATCGGCAGGAGAAACAACTTCAAGAGGCTTACGCTTAGCTTTCATAATGTTTGGCAAAGAAGCATAGCGTGGTTCATTCAAACGTAAGTCAGTTGTTACGATTGCAGGCAAGTGAAGACCAACCGTTCGTAAACCCGCATCTACTTCACGAGTAACATTGACTTTATCGCCATCAACAACAACTTCAGAAGCAAATGTGCCCTGAGCCAAACCAGTCAATGCCGCAAGCATTTGACCCGTTTGGTTGTTATCACTGTCGATAGACTGCTTACCAAGAATTACTAGCTGTGGCTGTTCTTTATCAACAACGGCTTTCAATAATTTAGCAACCGTTAGTGACTCTAGCTTCTCGTCAGTTTCAATTAAGATACCGCGATCTGCGCCGAGTGCCAAAGAGGTACGAATTTGCTCTTGAGCAACTTTAGGACCGATAGATACCACTACGATTTCAGTAGCGATGCCCTTTTCTTTTAATCGAACCGCTTCTTCAACAGCGATTTCACAGAAGGGGTTCATAGCCATTTTGACGTTATTTAGATCAACATCGGAATTATCAGGCTTTACACGTACTTTGACGTTATAGTCAATTACGCGTTTTACAGCAACAAGAACCTTCATAGATTCTCCGTATTTCGTCGAGTGAATGATTGGAGAGAGCCTCTCATTGGATCTAAGAACTGCCAATGACTCTCCCCCAGCGCGCAATATTATTCGTATCTTTGTGCCTAACGTCAATAGAAACTATGCAGGTAATAAGAATTACTCCTGTTAGGACCGCTTTTTTGCTAATTAATTACCCTCACAAGGCTAATGATGAATAAATTAACCCCAAAAGTTAGGTATATAGAAAGCACAATCGTATACTGTGCGCCTAAATTTAGAACGCTAGAGTAAATAGCTAGTATTATTATTAACTGTAATTAGCTCCCAGCTTATTTTCGAGGAGATCCACAATATGCAACGTGAATCGATGGAATATGATGTCGTAATTGTTGGTGGAGGCCCATCAGGTCTGTCTACTGCAATTCGCCTAATGCAACTTGCACAAGAAAATGAACAAGAACTCACCGTATGCCTGGTTGAGAAAGGTTCTGAAGTCGGCGCCCACATTTTATCGGGTGCGGTCATTGAGGATCGTGCTTTAGTAGAGCTGTTCCCTGACTATAAAGAAATGGGCGCACCGTTAAATACTGAAGTATTAAAAGACGAAGTTTATATTTTGACCAGTGACAAAGGTGGCGTTAAAACCCCTAACTGGGCAATTCCAAAGCCAATGCATAACGATGGCAATTACGTTGTAAGCCTTGCTAACGTTGTTCGTTGGTTGGGTGAGCAAGCTGAAGCGTTGGGTGTAGAAATCTACCCAGGCTTCTCAGCCGCTGAATATATCGTAGAAGATGGCGCTGTTAAAGGCATCATCACCGGTGACATGGGTGTATCTGAGTCGGGCGAACATACCGACATGTACATGCAAGGCATGGAACTACGAGGCAAGTACACTGTATTTGCGGAAGGTTGCCGCGGCCACCTTGGTAAAGAGTTGATCGCTGAGTTCAAGTTGGACGAAGGTAAAGATCCTCAGCACTACGGTATTGGTATCAAAGAATTATGGGACATCCCAGCTGAACAGCACCAAGAAGGCTTGGTTGTTCATGGTGCTGGTTGGCCTTTAAGTGAGTCAGGTTCTTCAGGTGGTTTTTTCTTGTACCACACTGAAAACAACCAAGTTTCTTGTGGTTTGATTGCTGATTTATCGTATACCAATCCACATCTTAGCCCGTTTGATGAATTTCAGCGTTTGAAGCATCACCCAGTCCTTGCTAAGCATTTAGCCGGTGGTAAGCGCGTATCTTATGGTGCTCGCGCCATCGCTAAGGGTGGTTTGAACTGCCTGCCTAAAATGACCTTTCCAGGTGGTTTGGTTGTGGGTTGTGATGCGGGTACTTTGAACTTTGCTAAAATCAAAGGCACACATACCGCAATGAAAAGCGGCATGATTGCCGCTGAAGAGATTGTTAAAGCACTTAAATCTGATCGTGCAAATGATGAGATTACTGAGTTCGCAGCCGCATTTGAAGCGTCATGGGTTTATGAAGAATTAAAAGGCAGCCGCAACTTTGGTCCTGCAATGCATAAGTTTGGCATGTACTTAGGTGCTGCTTTTAACTTCATTGACCAAAACTTGTTCAAGATTCCAGTAACCTTGCACGATACTACGCCAGATCACGCAACGTTGAAGCTTGCTTCAGAGTGCAAAGAGATTGTGTATCCTAAGCCGGATGGTGTGTTGAGCTTCGCTAAGCTTGATTCTGTATTCATTGCCAACGTAAATCATGCTGAAGATCAGCCAAGCCACTTACGTTTGAAGGATGCATCGATTCCTCTAGGGTCTAACCTTGAGAAATTCAATGAGCCAGCTCAACGTTATTGCCCTGCTGGTGTTTATGAGATTATTGAAGAAGCCAATGGTGACAAACGCTTCCAGATCAACTCTCAAAACTGTGTGCATTGTAAAACGTGTGATATTAAAGACCCCGCACAGAATATTACTTGGGTAACTCCTGAGGGTTCTGGTGGTCCGAACTATCCAAACATGTAATTCTTACTATTCTTGTTTAGAAAGTAGTGATTATTAAAAAAGCGACCTCGGTCGCTTTTTTTGTGTCCGACATAAATAGCTATTTTAAGAAAAGATGATTGAAGAAGTAATGATACTTATGCTACATTCTATTTCAGTTATATTCTTTTACAGCTATATTGATTTAAGGATGCTCAATGAAAAAAACACTCACCTGCCTGTTATCAATACTGTGCTTGCACGTATTACCTTTAGAAGCGAACGAAGAAAAGCCGTTAGAAAGTCAGGCCAAAGCTAAAATTAACACGCTGGCGGTTGCGCTTAAATCAACGCTACAGCACGGAATGAAGACTAATGGAGCGGCTGCTTCGGTGAAGTTGTGCAACATACAAGCACCGCTCATTACTCAGGCCTCGTCTGCCAAAAAAGGAACTTCTGAGTGGACTGTGAGCAGAACATCACTGCAGCTAAGAAATCCTTCCAATGCCCCTGAAGCATGGGTAGAAAAAATATTAAAAGACTTTGACAGCAGAAAGGCACAAGGCGAAGACGTAAGAGCGATAACCCACAGTGAGATTCGTGATGGTGAGTATTTTTTTGTTAAAGCTATTCCAACACAGGCCGCCTGCTTAGCGTGCCATGGCAACAATGTTGCGGCAGAGGTTAAAACTAAGCTCGCCGAGTTTTACCCAAACGACAAAGCGACGGGTTATAACTTCGGCGATATCCGAGGAGCTTTCATTGCGAGTCAGCCAGTAACCCGCAAATAATGAGCAATCTATAGAAAAAGAGAATCCCCCTGCTAAGAGGGGATTTTTACTTCAGAACCACAACTGGTAAGAAAGTAACCTTCAGGTCGCTCTTCAGCGAGATTCACTAATTCATAATACGTGCTTTGATTCAGTTTCCCCCAAAGTTTATTGCGTACTTCTATATAGGGTATGTGGTCTCCCGCATCGTTCGTTCTAAACTCGATTTTATTCTTATCACTCGCAACAACTTCGTCGCCTAGACTGGTTATGAAAGTAAGTTGTTGCTGGTCATCAATGATTTCGCTCTTCATTAAAACGATACTAAAAGGGACATCTTTAACCGTTATTTTTAGCTTCTCACCTGGAGTGACAAGAAAGTAATCCTCACCCTCTCTGCGTAAGATTGACGCGAACATACGCGCAAGATCCTGACGGTCAAAATGCCCTCCTTCATGAAACCAGCGGCCCTGCGAATCAATCACAATATCAATATCGTTCATAATCTCAGGATTCCAGTCTTCTAAGGGTGGCATCTTTTGTTCACGCTCAAACTTACCTAACAATTTAAAAAGATCTTTATCACCGGAACTGCTCATAGAAAATCCTCATAGAAACTTTATTAAGGCCTTTTACAGACCTCGTTGCCATTCTTGGCGTAATGCAATGCGGCCAGCGATAGCATCATCTAGCTGATCTAAGAACGTCTGCTTGTCTAAACCCAGTGTTCCTTTTAGTGTTACGTAATTTGAAGCGTGGTCGCTACGAAAAATTGTATTTTTTAATTCTAGTGTCTCAATTAAATGACGCATTTCCATAAATAGCGTGCGCTGATCAGGAAGTTCATACTCTCCGTTAAAGCCCTCTCTAACTCTTTCGTCGCCCATCGGATAACTAACAACAAGTAGCGAAAGGAAATCTGGCTGAGCCTCATTCATTAAACGGGCGGAGTTTTCGGCGTGTTGTTGGCTGTATTTCATACCGCCCATGCCATTAAGAATCATAACAGAGGTTTTGATTCCCGCTTGTTTAAGTTTGGTGAGCGCACTTAACGTAGAGTCGTAAGTCTCACCTTTATTGATGAACTCAAGAATTTGATCGTCGCCGCTTTCTGCACCCACGTAAGCCATGCCAAAGCCAAGCTGTTGCAGTGACTTTAGATCCTCAACAGATTTTTTACGGATATTACGGGGCAAACAATAGCTACTTACCCGTCGTACCCAAGGCATGTATTGCTTAATAGCGGTGAGTATTTCAACGAGGCGCCTGGTTGATAAAACCAAAGCATCACCATCCGCTAAGAAAACCTTATCAAATTGAGGGCTACCTGCCGCTGCTTTTTTTATTTCAGCTAACGTATCGGCTTCTGCTTTTGCGTTGAATTTTTTCTGCGGCTGAGTATACATGTCACAGAAAGTACACTTATTCCATGAGCAACCATTAGTGACCTGAAGGATTAGAGAGCGCCCCTCGCTCGGGGGGCGAAATACGGGTTCTACATAGTTGAGCATTGTTTCTTATACCAAAAAGAATATTGCTACATTTTACAGGAAAGAACGCAGCTTTGCTTCCTTCAAACATTTCTCTGGCCGTCGATTTTTAGGAACGAGAATAGAAAAGGCAGAGCATTGGCATATGAATACTAAAAACAGTTTGTATTAATGTATAACAATAATAGAAGCAGAGAGATTATTTTAGATAGACGGGGTAGTAAATAAAAGGATTTTAGAAATAAGTAGAAAATAAATGGTACCCGGAGCCGGAATTGAACCGGCACAGCATTGCTGCCGGGGGATTTTAAGTCCCCTGTGTCTACCAATTCCACCACCCGGGCATCGAATGTTAGCTTGCGCTAAAAGATCTTACGATCTTGAAGATGGAGGCGTGACCCGGAGTCGAACCGGGCTAGATGGATTTGCAATCCACTGCATAACCGCTTTGCTATCACGCCTTCCTGTATCTTTAAGCCACTTTAAA
>JBNMPQ010000137.1:0-7513 GCA_051276935.1 Oleispira sp.
TGTACAAAAAGATCCTTGCTGCCATCTTCAGGTGTAATAAAACCGAAACCTTTATCGGCATTAAACCACTTAACGATACCTTTACTCATGCTCTTTACTCTTCATTATTGGTGAAATATTTTAAGTTATACCAGAATTCACCAATTCTAGCATAAAGATGTGATAATGATTCTCATCAAAGCTGCAAAACAACTCAATAGGATTCATGTACCTTAATCTACATAGACAATCACATAATCTTGATTAGATTACAACAATTAAATGTAATAAACATACGACTAAGCTTCACGACTCACTTAACAAAAACCCGTTATAGGTCCGATATCAAACAAAATCAAACCCTATTTTTAGCATTTTAGAGTGTTTAATCACCCACTTAATATTGGCTATCTTGTTAAAAAATAACGATTTTATAAAATTATTGACCTGTGAGTTAGTCCTTAGGTTTATAGTAAGAAATACTCATTAAAAGTGAATCTTTATTATGATGACATTAATTGATAATTTTATTCTGTTGTTCACGGAATCAGCCCCTTATTTATTATTAGGGTTGTTGCTCGCAGGCATTATTCGCATGTTAGTGCCCGATAGCTGGATAACTAAGTTTTTAGGAGAAAAGAGCTCGGTTGTCACCGCGGCAATAATAGGAACACCTTTGCCATTATGTTCTTGCTCAGTCATTCCTACTGCGATTGGTATCCGCCGTGCAGGTGCAAGCAAAGCCAGTACAGCCAGCTTTATGGTCGCGACACCAGAAACGGGCGTCGACTCTATCGGCGTCACTCTCGCCCTTATGGGACCTGTAATGGCGATAGCCAGACCTCTTTCAGCCATTATCTCAGCCATTGTTGCAGGCACACTTGTGCGCTTTTGGGATACTGAGACGCCGCCTATCCAAGAAGAAGCCGTTAAAAGTTGCTGTGGGGGCAAAAAAGAAGAATTAACTTTCAGCCAGAAGATGAAAAATGCCGTGATTTATGGCTACGGTAAATTATTATCTGACTTTATGGGCTGGTTGCTTATCGGGCTAAGTTTTGCAGCACTGATCCACACCTTTGTGCCGCCTACGTTATTAAGCGAATACGGTAATGGCATCTTTGCAATGTTGGTGGCAGTAGTGATTTCAATTCCAATGTATATCTGTGCAACCGCATCGACGCCTATTGCGGCTGGTTTAATGTTATCGGGGATTTCCCCAGGTGCTGCATTAGTATTTATGCTTACAGGTCCTGCAACCAATATCGCAACATTAATGGTTGTAAAAAATGAACTGGGCCTCAAGTCATTAATGGGCTATCTAACAGGTGTCGTATTAACCGCTCTCGCCATGGGCGTAATCCTTGATTGGATGGTTGAGTATTTTCAGCTAACCATCGAAGTAAGCCAAGGGCAGCATGGCGATATGACTTCCCTGATTTATTCAACTTCGGCCATTATTTTAGCAAGCTTAATTATTTTGGAATATGGAAAGAAATTTCGATCTAAAATAGACCATCAAAAGGCAGCGGATGAGCGTAATTAGTATTCCTTACTTTTAAAACACTCCCCGCTATGATGAAGATTGAATAATAAGACACAAATTTAAGAAGATTAAGCATCTAAATAGAAACCAAAAAGCTCGTGCTTCCGTATAAAAAGAACGAACACGCTCCGGCGACTAACTGATTAGTAGAAACTTGTTATGATGCTAAATATTGAAACTTTACTTGATGGCGAAAAAGCATTAGAAAATGCTCCCAAAGCAGCACTTGCCGACGGTCGCTTCTGTATTCCACAGCACTATTTAAGCTATCAACACAGCTTACAATCTGTTGAGCAGTTGTTGATGGATATCGATTTTGATCCAAGGTATCCAATATTTGCTAGCCAAGATGAAACTGGAATCTATGTGCAAGTCGGTATTATTGGTGTGGATAACTATAAATCCAGCCACGGAGCACAAGAAAAAGTAGTTTATGGACGTAAATGGAGAGTTGAGCCTCAACTTCCTTCTTCTGAAATTATACAAACCGTGTTTTTGGCATTAAAGAAAGCCCGCGAGCACGAAATACGTGAGCTGTTTCGCTTAGAGCATCAAGAAAAGATGACGACACCTTTTAACAATCATCATGACTTACCTTTGCTAACCAATAGTCGAGAACGTTTGCAGCCATCAGTAAATAATACAGAAGCTCGAACTCTATTCAATGTTGAAATTGAAAACATTCTAAAAACCATTCGTTATGACGGTGTGCAATTTGAGTTATTCAATCTTATGCTTCGTCCAACCAATGAATACTTGGTTGAGCTAAAATTATTACCTCAGGCTGGCCGTCAATTAGCAGAACTTTTGGGCACTGAATACATTAGTTTTATGCTTGCCAAACCTACTCTTAATTATTTTACTCATCAGCTAATGCAGCACCTTATTCAATTAAGCGATCGTTATATTGATGAGCAGTTTCATTACCGAGGATTTAATCGGTTTAGTTGGGAGAATGATGTTAAAGCAATCGCTCAGGTATCTACAGAGGTCCGTCAACTTCATAAGTCCGTTGATTTAGATGGCTTTAACCAACACTGGAAGCAAAGCAATTACGAAACAGATCGTAGCCGCATTCCTGTTCTGTCTTCTGGACCACTCTGGTACAAATTAAAACGTCAACTGGCATCGTTTTCCCCTGTTGAAAGTACACTTCCAATTAAAAGCACTCAACCTACAACACTCTAACGATTAAGTTGCACTATATCGGACGAATACTCGTCCGATATTCGCTTGGCGTTATACCAGACCATTTTTTAAATGCGCGACAAAATACAGCAGGACTACTAATTCCAAGATGATTGGCAATTTGCTTAGTCGACTTGTTAGACTTACACAGCATTTGCTTAGCCATTGAAAACCGCACGTCATCCAGTAAGCCTTGAAACGAAACCCCTTCTAACTTTAGCTTCCGAGTGAGTGTTCTGTGTGAACATGATAGCAAATCTGCGAGCTGGTCTCTATTCAAAAACTTTCCTTGCTTGGCTTGCTGATGCATTATTCTCTTAGCTTGGAAACTCATATTGCTTTGCTGTTCGTTATTTATTTTTTCAATATTGAGCTGAGCAATATAAAAAGCTTGCATTGAAGAGTTAGGATTCTTAACTTTCTGCTTTAAGGCTAACCTAGAAATTCGTATTTTACTCACTGGAGATAGGCTATGAACAGGGCATTCAAACTGTTGCTCTAACTGATTTTTATAAGCTGAGACATCGTGGCTAAAAAAATACTCTCCTTGTGTATCAAACCCTGAGCGTTTGGTATAAAAATCAAAAGCACAAAACACAAGTTCAACCAAAATCGATTCATTTCTTTTGAAGTTTGCAAGTGGCAAAATTTCTATATTCAAATTTTTTTTATCATAATCGAGCACAAAATCAAATCCAGGAATAAAAAACTCAGCATACTTTTGAAACAGCATTAACGCTTGCTCAGCATCATCTGCATTAATGATGGCTAAGCCAAGCATCCCTAAAGTATCTTCTTTAAAGTGTTGTAATATTTGCAGGCTAAAAGGGGTTTCTTTTGTCGCTATTATCTGTCCAAAATTTAATAATAAACACATCTGATCACCATTTAAATGAGCGTCAGGATTTTGTAAGATATTAGAAGGGATATGTAACAGCTCAAACCCTGCAGTGATCGAGAAGTTAATCGCAGACCCTTGAGTTATCGTACCAATAAAGTCTTTCGCTAACTGACTATAAATGACAGGGGATTTTAATTGGCTAAAGGGCATTACGCTTTTTACGCAATGCCTTCTGTTTTAGCTCATGTCCCTGCTAAGAAATGACAAGTCGGCTCATTGCCTTCCCAACTAGGCCAGACTCATCGATATTATTAGGATAAAAACTCGGTTTGAAATACACCATCAAATCTTTACCAAAGTTCTTGTGACTGGCTAACATTTTTTTTGAGTTTCCTTCAATAGTTTACGTGCTTCTTTTTTACTATAGCCATCTTGTAATAAAAAATGTTTTACCAAGCTACTGGACGTTAAATGAATAAAGAGCATAGCCATAACATAACCTGTAATACGTAAAATATAATTACAATTACTTTCTTGATAAACATCAAAGGCGATGGCTTATGTTCAATCTCCTCAATCGCATGCTGTGTTTCTTGACCCCCACCCCCGTGCTTGCTGCTTTAGATCTGGGTTATCAATTTTATTAAGACCATCACGCACCGCACGCATAAAAAAGCGCTCTACTTCAGGAAACAAAAGATTTAGACCGTCGAAAAGATGACTTTTCGCTAAACTGCCATTCATATAGTCTTTTGGCACATTAAAGAATGTCAAAGCTCGTTTTGCGCATTGAAATAGTAGAATCTCCACTTAATTGCATGCTTAAAACCTTACTCATAGGGGTATCCTCACCGTCGTTAAAATCGTTATTATTATGATTGCTGTTATAGCGCTAATAGTAAGTAGATTAACGTAACTCTATTGAACTGAGATGACAAAGTATATGCGATTTGTGCCATAAAATTTAAATGTATGCCTTATTTTCTCGATCAGTATTGATTAACAAAACAGCAACGACTGGCAATTGTTCTTTAGTCTAAAAAGCCCATAAATAGAGATCAGCTCATGTTTCTTACCCGACTCGTTTACGCCAGCACCATCAGTGAAAACTTCAATTGTGATGATATTGAAGGCATCCTAGCAGTAGCCCGAAAGAACAATAAGCAAAATAACATCACTGGGATGCTTTGCTTCAACCGTAAGTATTTTTTACAGTGCTTAAAAGGTTCTAGAACGTGAATAATACTTATCACCACATACTGAACGATAAACGGCACTCTCATATCGCCATGTTAGACTACAAGGAAATCACAATGAGAGAGTTTAGTCCCTGGGCGATGGGTTATATGCCGGAATCGAGCTTAACTGCCCCTATCAACCTTAAGTATTCTGGTAAGTCTGAGTTTATTCCTTACGAAATTTCCGGTGAAAGCGCCCATCAAATGATGCTAGCGCTTAAAGATCTGAAATCAGTTGTGAATTAGGTAATAATAACTCGCTATATCTTTCTCTTTCGCCATATAACTTTATTGTTATAATGGCAATGCATCACCTTAGCTTCAGATCGATTGACGCTCGGCTTTTACTTCGCCAATATACTCACAAATTTAAATCTCTTAGAGAAATTTTCTATGCGCCAGCTATTGATCGCTTTACCCTTGCTGCTCTTCGGCATGGCCACTTGGGGGCATGGAATGTCAGCGGAAGATCAACTCAGAATTCTTAATGCAGGGCCTTTGGAATACCTAGAGCTTGGCGCTAGGCATATGGTCACGGGTTATGATCACCTGTTGTTTATTTTTGCGGTTATATTTTTCTTAAGCCGCTTCATTGATATCGTTAAGTTTATAACCGCTTTCACTGTTGGCCATTCGATTACCTTGTTGTTTGCGACGCTATGGGGCATTCAAGCAAATGTCTATTTGATCGATGCAGTAATTGCATTAACAGTTTGTTATAAAGCGTTCGATAACCTAAACGGATTTAAAAAACATCTTGATATCAAGCCGCCCAACTTAATGTGGATGGTCTTTATTTTCGGCTTGATTCATGGCTTTGGTTTATCCACACGTTTACAACAATTGCCGTTAGGAGAAGATGGGTTAGTCTTGAAAATTTTATCCTTCAACCTAGGCGTTGAATTTGGACAGATTGCGGCGTTATCTATTATGATGATAGCATTAGCCGGCTGGCGTAAAACGGAATCATTTGCCAAGTTTTCTAAATCCGCTAATTGGGTTCTTATGATATTAGGTGTTTTGTTATTATTGATGCAATTGCACAGCTATCAGCATTCAGAATACCCTGATGATTTCCCACTGAATAAAGACGACCATAGTCATGTGCATGATGATATGCGCAAGGCAGAATCTGGACTGTCGGTTTATAAAAAACAATTTAATTTTAATCAGGAATAATCCAACATGAAGCAGCTATTCAGTTTGAAACAACTATTCGCATTGATTCTTTTCTCTACCTTATTCTCAGCCACCGCATTTGGTCACGGTGGCAGTCATGGCCCTATTTCTGCTGAAAAAGCACAAGTAGTCGCAACGAAGGTCGCAAATCAGTTCACAACAACGGACCCTGGCTTAGGGTTTGGTAAGTTGCCGTTAAACTGGTTGGATTTACCGGCAGAACAATCGTCATTGCACACATCAGGAAAAGGCTATTACATCATTAAGCTAGATAATGACGATGAGAAAAAAAGCCTATATGTTTTGATGTCGATTAGCGGTGAAGTGTACGATGCGAATTTCAGCGGCAAGTTCAAGAAGTTAAAATAAGCTTTTTTATTTACAGAACTACGGGCATCTATTATTTAATATGAGATGCCTTAGCAGATCCCTTCATTAATTAGCCAATTTCTTTCAATAACTCTCTAGCAATAAGAGAGCTCACCCCAAATAGTAAACGCCCTACTAATTAATTTTATGCAGCCATTCTTTTATACTGCAATGGTGATTTAAAGCTCAACGACGTATGCCTTCGAACACAATTATAATAATCCTCTAAATACCATTTTGTAACCTCAAATAAATACTCCATGCCTTCAAATACTTCACCATGAAATGATTCAGTTTTGAATGTTCGAAAGAACGACTCTACATGAATATTATCAGTCATAGTTTTATAACGATTCATACTTGATAATATACCAACCGATCGTAGCTTATTTTGATAAATATGGGCACCGTACTCAGATCCCTGTCGCTATGTAAAATTAGTCCTGGCTCGAATAATCTAGACTTAATCGCCATATTTAATGATTTAAGAGTTAAGAGTTAAGTCGGTTGTTCTATTTTTTCCTAGTGACCAGCCAATAACTTTTCGTGAGTAAATATCTAAAATCACGGATAGATATGTCCACTCACCATGAACTTTTAAATAACTGACATCACCTGCCCATTGCTGATTTGGAGCAGAAGCAGGTGGTATATTATATCGAAGGTTATCAACCGTAATGCATGGGTTTGTGGGTAAGGCCTTCCTGCGATATAACTTCGCAGCCTTAGCTATCAAACGCTCTTCACGCATTATTCTAGCCACACGTTTATGATTAACAATCACCCCAGATCTACTAGCTCGCGATGAATCCTAGGGCTTCCATAATTACCGTCATGCTTTTCGAAGACTGATTTTATTGAATCGGCAAGTGCTTCGTTCTCGACCGCTCTTAGTGATATTGGGCGATCTAGCCACTTATAAAACCTTGAGAAGGAAACCAATAATTTACGACATAGGTATCTGACACCAAAATATCCACGATGATCGTCTATGAATCTAAATCGGGATTCTTTTGGTCCTTCAGATACTGTTCCCACTTTTTTAGGAAATTATTGTCCTTTTTGGCTGCGGCTAGTTCTTTCTTAAGACGCTTAATCTCATCATTCTTCTCATTGATTTTATCGTCGTTTTGCTTAGGCAAAGGGGTATCTTTGGTCATGCTAATTCTTCTTGAG
>JBNMPQ010000138.1:0-7485 GCA_051276935.1 Oleispira sp.
GTTTCGAATATTGTTTTTTTTATGGTCATGAACGTCTTTTATGCAACAGACTTATCTGAGGCGGCGCTCTGCTTTGTTAGGGCAACGATTCGACGACTTAGCCATTTTTTGTACACGCAATCCAAATCCGATAGGTCAGATCGGTTGATTTTTTAATTAATCTAAGAGTCAAATTTCAGTGTGTAGCTGAAAGTCCGCACACTCAGTAAACCAGTAATAGTCTTGAAAGTAGTCGACTGTCTGCAGGTCTATCAGGCCGTGTGAAAAGTTAGAAGGCTATATTAACGGATGAAGTTAGTTATGTCTTTACGGTAAGAATTTTATCTATTAATTTTTGATAACGAAAGAAATTAAACTTTCATGTCTTTTTTCGAACAATTAAATTTATAGCCGCAATAAAATGTATCATTCAAAATAGACATATTCTGATGCGACTCAAAGCCGATGGATTTTATTTGTTTCATTTACGGTCTTTAATTGACTTTGACAGCTCAAGAACTTCATCTTGTTACTTAAACTTCGCTACCCAGTTATAAATTAGCCTCTAGGTTATCTATAGCGAAGCCGCCGCCTCACAACTGAATAACCTTTCTAATTTACCAATGCCTCTGCTTCTTACTTAAAATCATTTGAATATTGCTGATTAGTACGTTTAATCATTTTACACCTCAACAACAGGATGTTATTTTTATTGAAGTATATGCCTAGTTAAGTCACGTCGCTTTTTACTGTTACCATCAGCGGCTTTAATTAAAAAATCGTTCTAATGACAAGCTAAAGTGACCTTTTACATTAGCAACTACGTATAATTGTAAATGACTGAAAAGTGACAATATAATGCTAACAAATGATCACATTTAAAGACAACTTAGGATTTGTTTTAAAAAGAAGAGATGATAACAATCTAGCTGACAAGTTAATTATTGCCAAAAATAAGAATATTAATCTTACTGATGAGTTAATTGTAGCTAATAGAGAGAATGATTGTTTAGTTGAAGAATTAATTATTGCAAAACAAGAGAATAGTGACAGACGCGATGAGTTAGACATCGCAAAACAAGAGAACAATAACAGGGCAGACGAACTAGTTATTGCAAAACAAGATAAAATTAACAGAGCTGATGAATTATTCATTGCTAATGTAGAGAAAAGTGACAGAGCCGATGAATTAGCCATCGCAAATACAGAACTAGCATTTCAAAACAAAGAAAAAGATAAGCGAGCTGAAGAACTCGTCATTGCCAATAATGAACTGGCCTTCCAAAATAGAGAAAAAGATAAACGAGCTGATGAACTCGTCATTGCTAATGAAGAAAAAAGCCAGCGGGCTGATGAATTAGCAATTGCCAATAAAGAATTAGCCTTTCAAAATAAAGAAAAAGATAAGCGAGCCGATGAACTCGTCATTGCTAATGAAGAGAAAAGCCAGCGGGCTGATGAGTTAGCCATTGCTAATAATGAATTAGCCTTTCAAAACAAAGAAAAAGATAAGCGAGCTGATGAGTTAGTCATTGCCAACAATGAAAAGGTGTTTTTACTACGAAAGCTCCAACTTTCTCAAAAAATGGAAGCTCTGGGAAAGCTCACCGGTGGTATTTCTCACGAATACAACAACATGCTCGGAATCATTTCAGGTTATTCTCAGTTAATAAAGAAAAGTGTTACTGATAATTCAGTACTCACTGAATATGCGAATGAGATACAGCTTGCGGGTAAACGTGCGGCAAAACTAACGGGTAAATTATTAGCCTGCTCTCAAGAGAATTCAGCTAATGCACATGCTATAGACATTAATATGTTGTTAAAACGACAGCATGACATGTTACAAAAAACTCTGACCATTAGCATAAATTTAATCTACACATTGCATGATGATCTTTGGCAAGTGTGGCTTGATGGAAGTGACTTAGAAGATGCCATTCTTAATCTGTGCATTAATGCCATGCATTCAATGAATGAGCATGGAAAACTAATTATTGAGACTACAAATGAGAGTGTCGATCAAAAGCAAGCTAAAGAATTAAATATTACACCGGGCAAATATGTTTTGCTGAGTTTTACTGATACCGGCTGCGGCTTTAATGAAAAAATAAAAGAAAAGATATTTGATCCATTTTTTACAACTAAAGGAGAATTTGGCACAGGTTTAGGGTTAAGTATTGTCTATAGTTTTGTACAAAACAGCGGTGGTGGTGTAGATGTTGATTCCGTCGAGGGTGAAGGGACTCAATTTAGGTTCTATTTTCCTCGCTATAGTGATGGATTAGTTGACATCGAATCAAAGAAACAAGCCCCTTATAAAATTGCCTTTAAAGAAAAAGAAAAAGAAAACATTTTACTTGTGGATGATGAACCATCATTACTTGCAGTAACAAGTAAAATACTGTCTTCAAGCGGGTATAATGTTTTCTGTGCTCAAGATGCTAACGGCGCATTAAGGATTTTGAAACGTGAGTCTATTCATATTCTGATATCCGATGTCATTATGCCAAATATTGATGGTTATGAACTTGCTAGTATAGTTAAAGAAAAATACCCTCAGATAAAAGTTCAAATAGTGAGCGGCTTTGCTGGAAGCCGGAACACAAATATGGTGGATGTTAGTTTACAAAAGAATATACTGCAAAAACCTGTTGATCCTGAGGATTTATTAAGCAGAGTACGTGAATTAGCTGGGCAAACTGATAAGCACTAATGCATCTGCATAAATGTAATATAGAGCTGAAATATATATTGCAGTACAATCCAAACTTGCACCTAAGGTACTCTATATAAATAATAATGTGACTTTAAAAAGTTATAGACGATAGAATCAACCTTCTATAACTTTTAAGTCAGCAAAGCAGATGTTATTCTACTTACTATAAGTAGACCATCCTTGATGGTGAGATTAGGTATTTTATTAGAGGTATTCTTTAAAATCAACGGGGCGATTAAAAGCATTAATCATCTTTGGAATAACATTAAGTGGGCATATTTTCCTAACACCTCCACGTTCAATAGCCACTCCAG
This sequence comes from Oleispira sp., assembly GCA_051276935.1. Lineage (GTDB taxonomy): Bacteria > Pseudomonadota > Gammaproteobacteria > Pseudomonadales > Oceanobacteraceae > Oleispira. The sequence goes on from JBNMPQ010000138.1 coordinate 3,013, forward strand.
GCATACCAAAAATAACGCAACTTTCTTCATCTTGCGCCACCGTAAAAGCGCCATGGTCAAACATTTCTTTCATGCCATTAGCGCCATCATCTCCCATACCTGTCATGATGATCCCAAAGGTTTGTTTGGCAGCTGACTGCGCTACAGAACGAAACAATACATCCACAGAAGGCCTATGACGACTCACCAAAGGGCCATCTTTTATTAAAACATATAGTTTTCCAGCTCGATTATCTATCATCATATGTTTACCACCGGGAGCGATAAGTACTTTACCCATTTCAACCATGTCACCATCTTCGGCTTCTTTCACGTATACCTCTGCAACAGAGTTTAACCTAGATGAAAAAGCAGCTGTAAATGCTGCAGGCATATGTTGAACGATAACTACGCCAGGAGAATCGTTTTTCAAAGAAGAAATTACATACTCAAGTGCGATAGTGCCCCCAGTAGAAGCACCTATAGCGACGAGTTTGTTAGACGGCTTCGGACTGACTTTAGATAACTTGGGGAGGATGACGTCTGCAGTCTGTTTTCTTTGACCGTCTAATATTGTCGGCATTTTTTTAGGTTGAATGCTTAGATTGCGAACTTTAGCTTTAGCTGCAACCCTTATTGCAGCAATAATTAACTTGCTTTGAGCACCTAATTCCTTTTTCAGATTCGACGTAGGTTTGGCTACAATTTCAACCGCGCCCAGTCGAAGTGCTTTTATACTACTAGCTGAAGATTTATGAGTCAGTGTAGAACACATGACGACCGGATAAGGGTTCTCCTTCATCAGTTTTTTCAGAAACGTCAAACCATCCATTCTAGGCATTTCTATGTCTAGGGTTATAACGTCTGGCTTGATTGTCTCCAATTTTTTGAGTGCAAAAAATGGATCCTGAGCGGTAGCGATAACTTTCATCCCAGCGGTGTCGTTGATAATAGCACTCAGAACTTGACGAACGAGTGCCGAGTCATCAATAATCAGAACGTTAATTTCACTCATTTATCGAATCCTAATTTATTCCGCTTTGTGAACCCATAGATATTTCATTAGGGTTATCAGATTTGTATTTAACCCATACATCACCTGTACCAACATCCATCACAATTCGTCTATGACCTTGTTCTCCAACATGGACAACTGTGATTGCTGCCCCTCTATTCATTAATAGTTGCATTGCTTTATCCGCATTTTTTTCCCCTATTAACGCATCCTTAGAAACTGTAGTTCCTCTGAACATATTAGCACCACCAAATATTTTCGCTTGATATTCTTTATAATCCGTTTGGTGAAGTTTAAGGGCTAGATCAAACATTTTCATCGCTTCTTCCCCATACCGTCCATCGAGCTCTGACGACCTAGACTCTACACTTGGCCTGAATGGCAATACAAAGTGACACATGCCACCAATATGTAATACCGGATGCCATAGACAGATAGCAATACATGAACCCAAGACAGTGTGCACGTGTGTTCCTGGTTCACCAAAAACGAAATCACCCGGATGAAGAAAAACTTTTCTGACACCATTTTCCATTGTTTTATTCCCTAATTTTGAATATATCTGTGCAGATGTCTTTTCACTTTTTTTGGTACGTAGTGGGCCCAATTAAATCGATAGGTAAATCCATAGATTTAAGTGACTCAGAATGTCCGATAAATAACAAACCTTTAGGTCGCAACTTTGATATCAAACTCCGAATAATTTTTTCCTTGGTTTTAGCATCAAAATAAATCAGTACATTACGAAGAAATATAACATCAAACAGACCAACCTCAGGTAGGGGTTGGGTTAAATTAATTTCTGAAAAACTGGTTTTACTTTGTAGTTTCTTATCAATCAATAAAAACCCTTCGTACTCCCCCTCCCCCTTCAAACAGTACTTGCGAAGAAATTCTTGAGGTATGGCATCGATACGAAGGCATTGATAAAGTCCCAATCTAGCCTTTTCAATAACCACGCTGTTTATATCTGAACCAAAAATTTCCCACTTCCGTTTATTACCAAAAAAGTCGTCCAACACCATAGCGATGCTATAAGCTTCTTCACCACTTGAACTCGCAGCACTCCATAACCGAAACACACGGTCATGGGGATGATTTTCTAATGCCACTTTTTTGAGGGCCGTAAAATGTTCCGACTCGCGGAAAAAATACGTTTCGTTGGTTGTTAATAAATCAATGGCCATCTGACGCTCTATGCCTTTATTATTTAATAATAAATCTGCATATTGATCAAAACTGTCAAGTTGATAGTGACGTAACCGCTTATTCAAACGAGAACTCACTAACATCTGTTTAGCGTCTCCTAAGTCTATACCAGCCTCATTGTAAATGAACTCCCTGATGGCTTGATAAGCTTTAGAAGAAAGGTCTGGCTGCTTAAGTTGTATAGCAGCCATATTATTCGACCGGTGGCGGACTAAGTTCGTCGACCATATCAGTTACGCTAGATAACTCATTAATCGACAGTACATTATTTACATCCAGTAAAATCATCAATTTATCATCTATTTTACCCATTCCCTGAATAAAACTGGTGCGTATTTTTGCGCCAAATGTGGGTGCTGCTGCTATATCAGAACAGGCTAGTTCGATGACTTCATTAACGATATCAACCACCATGCCCACCTCGACGGTCTCACCTTCAGGGTCTTTAATATCAATAATAACGATACTGGTACGTTTACCAATCTCTTTAGCTTGATGTTCAAAACGCTTAGCAAGACTGACTACTGGCACAACATTACCCCGCAGGTTAATCACACCAGATATAAAATCTGGCATGAGTGGCACTACGGTTAAATTGTCATATTCTATAATTTCTCGTATATGCAGGATCCCAACGCCATACGTTTCATCGTTGAGTACAAAAGTCAGAAATTGCTGGACATTGCCCACATTGTTGTTTTCATCTGATATACCTTTACTTGCTGATTGTGACATAACACTTTCCTCAAAATCGTTTGAATTGTTTTACGTCAATGGCAGCCGATGTACCAGCAGATTCAAGATTACCGGCAGAATGATGTTTTTTAGAAACGTTAACAGGTGAAGATACCGCGCCACTAGCTGCACCAGAAACAACATTAGAATTATTACTTTGAAGTTTGAAAAAACTGATCATTTCAATCAGTGATTGTGACTGACTTCGCATTTCCTCTGCAGTTGCTGCTAGTTCTTCAGAGCCAGCGGCATTTTGTTGTGTCACCTGATCAAGTTGTTGCATGGCACTAGTAATCTGGCCGACACCACTTGCCTGTTCTTCTGAAGCGGCAGTAATTTCCTGGACCAGTTCTGCCGTACGTGCAATATCGGGCACCATCTTTTGCAGTAAACCACCGGCTTCTTCGGCAACCTTAACGCTGTCTCCCGTCAGTTCGCTAATTTCAGAAGCCGCTACTTGGCTTCGCTCAGCAAGCTTACGTACTTCAGCGGCAACTACCGCAAATCCTTTACCGTGTTCACCAGCACGCGCTGCTTCTATCGCAGCGTTAAGTGCTAACATATTGGTCTGATAGGCTATATCTTCAATAATGGTGATCTTGCCAGCGATATCTTTCATCGCTTGAACGGTTGCAGCAACAGACTTCCCGCCCTCTTTGGCAGAAGATGCAGATTCTGTTGCAATACCATCGGTTACGCGAGCATTTTCACTATTTTGGTTAATCGACGAACCCATTTCTTCGACGGATGCACTGGTTTCCTCAACACTAGCTGCTTGTTCACTTGCACCTTGGCTAAGACTTTGTGCGGTTCCACTGACCTGCTGAGACGCTGCCGACAGCGCAACGGAACTTCTATTCACCTCAGTTATAACCGAGACCAACTTATTTCGCATTGTAATCATAGCGGCTAGCACACCCACCACTTTACCTTTGCCATGTACTAGCTCAGACTCTAGATCGCCTGCGGCAATCTTTTCAGCTATCTCAAGAATAACTGGTGGCTCTGCACCAAGTTGTTGCATTATCCCACGAATTATCCATGCAGCAGTACCAAATCCAACCAGCAGACCTATCCCTAGTATGGTTAATAGTAGGTTACGTCCAGCTTCATAGTTCTCGGTACTAGACAACTTATCTGCCGCCAGTCCCTTTTCGTTAGAAGCGACGACCGATGCAATCTGGTCTATGGCTTTGTCGGACAATCTACGTCCCTCACTATTAGACAATCGAAATGCCTTGCTATTACCATTCTCATAGCTGGTTTCAACTATAGTACTGTTGACGTCAATAAAGTTATCCCAAGCGGTACTAAATTTATCAAGATCACCAATACTTTCAACCGTGGAAGTCTTACGCAATTCCGTCATTTGGGTAGCTATCTGCTCCTTTAAAACGTCCATAGACTCGACATAATTATCCATGTCAGCTTCGGTGGTCTCGATAATCAGACTTTTCTGATCTCGGTGCATGGCCAGCATGTCCTGAATGATACGCGCAGCCAATAGCGTGCGATTAGCTGCAGTAGTAGCGTCT
>JBNMPQ010000139.1:0-7460 GCA_051276935.1 Oleispira sp.
CATCTTGCAGAGCTGGAATAACGGTTTCCATCGCGCGCAGGGCTGCTTTACGCCCAGCATTGTCGCCATCGAAGCAGAAAATAATTTCGGGTACGACTTTAAATAATCGACGTATGTGATGTTCGCTTGTTGAGGTGCCTAGCGTAGCAACGGCGTAATGAATGCCATATTCAGCTAGAGCAACCACATCCATATAACCCTCAACAATGATCATGCGAGTTAGTTTTTGGCGAATTTTACGGGCTTCATAAAGGCCGTAAAGCTCTTGGCCTTTATGGAATATGGGTGTTTCTGGGGAGTTGAGGTATTTGGGTTTTTCATCGCCCAATACTCGACCACCAAAGGCAATCACTTGGCCTTTTACATTGCGGATAGGAAACATGACGCGATCACGAAAACGATCATAGGTGCGACCATCTTCTTTTTCAATGGTCATGCCGCAGCTAATTAATTGTTTGATGGTTTTGTTATTAGTGCTGTCGTTTTTCTCACCAGGGGCTAAAGTGCTTTGTAGATTATCCCAGCCAGGGGGTGCGTAACCAATGGAGAAAAACTTTGCAGCCTTGCCTGAGAGGCCTCGATCTTTTAAATAGTCGATGGCCTTATCTTTATCTTTACTGATGCGTAGCTGTTTTTCAAAAAAATCAGCCGATTTTTGAGTGAGGCTAAGGAGCTCACGATATTGAGGCTCTCGGTTTTTCTGGTCATTGCCTTCGCGAGGAACTTCTATATTTAAGTCACCTGCGAGTTTTTCGACGGCATCCGGGAATTCTAGGCCATCAAATTCCATAACAAATTTAACGGCACTGCCAGTCGCGCCACAACCAAAGCAGTAATAAAACTGTTTATCGGGACTGACGGTAAACGACGGCGTTTTTTCATTATGAAAAGGGCAGCAAGCAGAGTAGTTTTTCCCAGCCTTTTTTAGACGAATACGGGAGCTCACTACATCGATTATGTCGAGGCGACTGGTTAAATCATCGATAAAGTTCTGGGGTATGCGTCCGGCCATCTGGCTATATTACACTATTAACAATGAGAGTAGAGCGGAAACTAAAAAGGCAGCCGAAGCTGCCTTTTTATGCAATCAAAAGATTGTGTGTCGATAAGCCGGCCATTTAGCTGGTAGCGAGGGGGTTAGCCCAGTGCCGCTTTAACCAGTCGGCTGACTTGCGCCATATCGGCGCGGCCTTGTACTTGTGGTTTGAGGACGCCCATTAATTTACCCATATCCTGCATGCTTGCAGCACCGGTTTGGGTAACAGCGTCAGCCACCAATTTGGCCAGTTCATCTTCACTCAGTGCTTCTGGTAGAAACTCAGAGATGACAGAAATTTCAAACTTTTCTGTATCGGCAAGGTCGTGACGATCAGCTTGTTCGTATTGTTCAATTGAATTCTGACGTTGCTTAACCATTTTATCTAAAATGACTAATGCACGATCATCATCAATGTCGATACGTTCATCTACTTCAACACGTTTAAATTCTGAAGATGCTAAACGTAGTGTGGATAAACGAGGTTTATCCTTCGCACGCATAGCGTCTTTAATAGAACTTTTTATACTTGCAACGATAGCACTCATAAAATATTTCTTTTGATCGACTGTATAACTATAAACAGTGTTTGATTAGTACAAACGAACCATTTTTTTGTTTTCACGCTGAACTTTCTTCGCGTGACGCTTAACAGCAGCAGCAGCTTTACGCTTACGTACTGATGTTGGCTTTTCGTAATGTTCACGACGACGAACTTCTGATAGTACGCCTGCTTTTTCGCAAGAACGCTTGAAGCGACGTAGAGCTACATCAAATGGCTCGTTTTCTTTTAATTTTACAGCTGGCATCCAATATCACCTAATAAATATTCAGTGTTAATCTTTCAAGGGCAACCACAAGAAGCCCGAATTTTGTCTTTCTACAAGGTATACATGACGCACACCTTATATAAGGGCGGGCATTCTAATCGGTATACGCTAGAATTGCAAAGAGTATAGGCGAGGTAAGTTATATTATTTGTAAATACGACATTCAGTGTGCTTTAAATAACAAAATAGATCTATTTAGCGCCTAATACGGCGTGGGCTATCCTCAAATCCTTAGCTTAAGCGTATCATGCGCTCAACTGATTTATTACGATTTTATTGAGAAATTAGAGGCTTTATGCTGATTCTTGGTTTGGAAACTTCTTGTGACGAAACGGGCGTAGCGGTATTTGATAGCAAACGCGGTTTGTTAGCACACCGGTTATATTCCCAAATAGCGGTGCATGCTGAATACGGTGGTGTTGTGCCTGAATTGGCTTCCCGTGATCATGTGCGCAAAGCTTTGCCTTTAATCAATGAGGCTTTAGCGGAAGCCGGGCATACGGTGCAAGATCTTGACGGTATTGCTTATACACAGGGCCCTGGGCTTGTTGGGGCTTTGCTCGTGGGTGCTAGTTTAGGGCGTTCTTTAGCATGGGGCTTAAGCATTCCTGCGGTAGGTGTTCATCACATGGAAGGGCATTTATTAGCCCCTATGCTAGAAGAGAACAGGCCAGACTTTCCCTTTGTGGCTTTATTAGTGTCCGGCGGCCATACCCAGCTGGTGCATGTAGCCGATATTGGTGAATACACGTTGTTAGGCGAATCTTTGGATGATGCGGCAGGCGAAGCCTTTGATAAGGCCGCTAAAATGATGGGTCTACCTTACCCGGGTGGCCCTGAGTTGAGCAAGTTAGCCGAGCAAGGTGATGCCAAGCGCTTTGAATTTCCTCGCCCGATGACAAACCGCCCCGGTTTAGATTTTTCGTTTAGTGGTTTGAAGACGGCGGCTCGTACGGCGATCATAAAGAATGCGGTTGATGGGGTATTGGCACATCAAACCAAAGCCGATATCAGTGCTTGTTTTCAAGCAGCGGTGGTCGACACGTTGGCTATTAAGTGCAAGCGTGCTTTAAAACAAACAGGTTTAAAAAATTTAGTTATTGCCGGAGGCGTTGGGGCCAATACATTATTACGCCAGCAGTTGACGGAAATGACTCAAAAAATAGGGGGGCAAGTGTTTTATCCACGAGCAGAATTTTGCACGGATAACGGTGCTATGATTGCTTATGCAGGTTGTCAACGGTTATTGGCAGGTCAGAGTGCAGACTTAAGTTTATCGGTAGTTCCCCGTTGGCCTATGACCCAACTATCGTCTATTAAACTGGCGTCATCCACTCAGTCACAGGGTGAGGCTTAGATGGATAAAGTATTTATTCGCGGATTGAAAGTAGAGACTGTTATTGGTGTTTTTGCTTGGGAAAAGCAGGTGCTTCAGCCGCTCGTTTTTGATGTGACGATGGATTGGGATATTACCAAGGCTGCAGAAACGGATGATTTAGCGTATGCACTCAATTACGCCGCGGTAAGTGACCGCGTGATTGAATTTGTACAAGGTAATCAGTACGATTTATTAGAGCGCTTATTAGTGCAGTTAGCGGACACATTACGGAAAGAATTTTCTATTCCTAAAATAAAAATACGCGTCGAAAAACCGGCAGTGGCTCCTGATGCTATTGCTGTTGGGTTGGAAATTGAACGTGGTTAAAATTTATTTAGGCATAGGTTCAAATATAGATCCAGAAAAAAATATTTCAGAAGGATTGAAAAGTTTAGAAACTTTTTTTTCTACTCTTGAAATTTCTCCAACTTATCTTGCACCGCCTTTTGGCTTTGATGGTGATGATTTTTATAATTTAGTTGTGTGTGCAAATACTGAGTTTTCCATTACAGAAATTGTGAACTTATTGCGCCAGATTGAATTCGATCACGGCCGACCTGAGCATGCTGTGAAGTTTTCTTCACGGACTTTAGATATTGATTTGTTGTTGTTCGGTGATTACGTCGGAAAAATTTCAGACTATAAAATTCCGCGTTCTGATATTGATAAATTCGATTTTGTCTTACGCCCACTTCAGGATATTGCAGGGTGTGATATACACCCTGTCAGTGGTAAGAGTTTTGCTGAGCTTTGGAAAATAATGAATGAAGGGGCTGAAAGTGAGCTTAAATTGGTCTCAAAGGAAAAAATTCTTTGTGTTTAACGGTTCTTAAACTTTGCAATCACGTCAATACGCTCTTGAGCCATTGCTTCGCCAATGGCTTTACCTTGTATACCCATTTCCACAAATTTCTTCGCACTAATGCCTAAGCAAGCTTTGGCAATTTCAGTTATGTATTCCACTTGAGAATATTCAACGTTTTCAAATCCAGCACGGCCGCGGCTATCGGCTTTACAGGCTATTAGGATTTGTTGCAGGCGTTCAGGTTTGCGCCATAAATCAATGCTATTAAAAAAATTGAGAAGAGTCTGTGGTTTTAACTCAAACGCTCGATGAACATGAGTATGGTAAGCACAGACGAGTCGAGATAAATCTTTAAATTCATTGGGTGTTTTTAAGCGTTCGTTTACTTTGATTACTAGTTTTTCACCTGACTGTTCATGACCATGATGGCTCGGTAAAAGATCTTCTCGGGTTAAGCCTTTTCCGAGATCATGCAGTAAGCTTGCCCAGCGTATATTAATGTCTGTTGAGAGTTTGCTGGCTTGCTCTAAAACCATCAGTGTATGGACGCCACAATCAATTTCCGGGTGGTGTTTTTCTGGTTGGGGAATACCAAATAAATTATCCAATTCTGGAAAAATAATTGCTAGAGCATTGCAGTCACGTAAGACTTTAAAGTAAACCCAAGGCTGTGATTCTCCTAGGGCACGTTCTGTTTCTTGCCAGACTCTTTCGGGTGTTAGCATCGCAAGTTCGCCACTCTTAGCGATGTCACGCATTAACTCAAGAGTTTCGTCAGCAATGGTAAAGCCTAGGTGAGCAAAGCGTGCTGCAAAACGTGCGACGCGTAATACTCTGAGCGGATCTTCAGAGAATGCTCCAGAGACATGACGTAGTTTTTTTTCTTTGATATCTTGCTGGCCATTATAGGGGTCTACGATGCTGCCATCGTCTGTTTGAGCCATGGCATTGACCGTGAGATCACGGCGCATTAAATCCTCTTCTAGGGTGATATCAGGATTAAAATCGCAGTTAAAGCCCTGATAACCTTTACCTGATTTCCTTTCCGTGCGAGCAAGGGCATATTCTTCTTTTGATTTTGGATGCAGGAATACAGGAAAATCAGCGCCTACTTGGCTGTAGCCTAAATTGATTAATTCGGCTGGGGTACTGCCGACGACAACCCAATCTCTATCTTTGATCGCTATCTTGAGTAGAGCATCGCGAACGGCGCCGCCCACTAGGTAAGTTTGCATAGTTATCCAGTGTGAAGAAAAATGGCAGGCAAAAAAAAGCCCCGATCCGAAGATCAAGACTTAGTTTAAACGGCTTTTCTAATTCAATAAAGAGAGGCCTTTCAGTTAGGGTTTAATAATAGTTTCTTTTCGTTGATTTAGAGCTTTTTCATAGTTTATTCAGCGCTTAATCAATGTCGATGTTATTTAAAAATAGAAGCCTAATTCCAGTGCTGCCCCTGCTTCTTTTTCAGGATCACTAGGGTTAGCCATTGCTGCAATGTCTAAATGGACACCAAAGGGGGAAAAGCCTAAACCAACGGATGCGACAGCAGAATCAGAAACACTTAAATTGGTACGATAACCAAGGCGCAGTTGTAACGTATCATACACATCAAGTTCAGCACCGATGGAGGCATACTGAGTCGGTTTTTCAAATGCCACAGGGTCGTTTTCCATTAAATCAAGATCAAAAGCGACGACGGTCCAATCTGTTGTGTGAGAAATACCACCGCGGAACTGAGTATCCAAACTAATCGTTGTTTTAGATGTTTCCTCATTACCAGAGGGTCCATAGGCATTACTTTCAGTTTCATACTCTTTACTGAGTAAGTTCTTCGCGACAATACCCGCTTGCCATTGTTTGCTTGCCCCAAATTGATAAGCTGCGCCGATGTCTATGTTGAAATCAGAGAAGTTTTGTTCAGTCTCTTTTATTTCTTCGTCCTCAATTTCATCATCCTCAATGTTAGCGACGTAGTTAAAGGTTTTAATTGTCTGCAATTTGGGTGTAATACCAATCGCAATATTTTTACCGGCAATTAGAAATTCTCGTGACAACGTAAGTCCAATTTCAGCTATAGCGACGGCAACAATTTGCACATTAGAGGTCAGGTCAGGGTCTTCTGTAATAACAATATTGCCATTGCCATCAGTCTCAATGATAACGGTACTTCCACTCGTACGATTAAAATTATTGAGTTCATCCTGTTCTGCATTAGTAACGGCTAACTGTTCATTAGCCTGAGCGCTGAGAGTGACACACTGAGGTGTGTTTGGGTCTGGATTACAAGCGGCATCAGCGTCATCAAGAATGTCGGCTAATAACGCGGTTGCTCCGGTGTAATCTTTAACTTCTCCTGCATAGTCATCAATGGCCACTGCATAGTCATTTAATAAGTTCTGATCGTCTTCGGTAAAAAACATACGCCCTGAAAAATAGGCCGAACCTGAAACGGAGACCGCCGCTGCAAACGTTTTACTTGGAATCGCGATCGCACCATTAATGCCTAAAGAACCCCTAAGAGGACTGCCTGATACACTGTCTAATTCTGACGTGAGATCAAATGTCGTTTGAGTTAAATCGCCTGTCTGAATTTGAACGCTGCCTATCGAAGTATCAAGGCTGAGAGAAGCACTGCGAAGGGTGGCAGCATCGGTATTAGGATCGTTTAATAAGGCTTCTAGGTTGTTAATTTTTTGTTCAACCGAATTAGGGCCATTACTTAATAGATCGTCGAGGTTTGTTAAGACGGTATCAAAGTGGTCGATAATAGGTTCTTGGTTACCACTGCCATCATCAGCATAATCTTCGTTGGCAATGTCATCAAAAGATTCAATGAGTTTATCTTCATCAGAAGCTATAACGCCAAACTGAGGGAAAATAATTGCAAAATCATCGGTATCATTCGCAGTGGATAAGAGCGCAGGATTATATTGCGGTGCATGAGCCAGTTTGGCACTTGCTACCCCAGTGCTTCCCATTGCAAGGCCACGTGCATCGATCGGTAGTAGTGGTGCCGCAGCGGCTTGCTGCACAAGGGCAATTGCGATACTGGCTGCGAGCAAAGAGCGTTTGATCATAATCTCAAGTCCTTAGAAGGATGCTAAATCTATAAGTTGCGGTCTATTATTGTTTTCTAATAGGCTATTTATACTTTTAGCATAGTGAATACTGCGTCGCTTGCATGGCTGATTGGCGAATACATTGATGATTTTTGCTAATTTATGTAAGTGAGCTTTTACAATTACTCTCTTTTTTAAAGACGCTTATTGTTTTTAATCTTTCTATTTATTTTATATTTAATCAAGGCTGGTATCCCTTTAAGACGGTTTGTGTGGGGGAAGCTCAGGTTAGGTGTTGTGATTTATCAAGTATAAAAAAAGTTAAATATATTCAAGTTAAGGCCGATAAACA
>JBNMPQ010000140.1:0-7378 GCA_051276935.1 Oleispira sp.
GATGATCGACATATTACTTATAAAGAATTGCATGACGAAGTGTGTCAGTTCTCTAATGCGTTAAAAACCCAGGGTGTGCGTAAGGGCGATGTAGTCTGCATTTATATGCCAATGGTTCCAGAAGCGGTTATTGCAATGTTAGCGTGTGCTCGTATTGGTGCGATTCACTCCGTTGTCTTTGGTGGTTTTTCTCCTGACGCATTAGCGGGTCGCATCGATGATAGTAATGTAAAAGTCGTGATTACCGCTGATGAAGGCGTACGCGGTGGAAAAACAGTTCCACTTAAAAAGAACGTCGATGAAGCCTTAACTCACCCGAGTGTGAATACGGTTGAAAAAGTGATTGTGGTAAGGCGTACTGGCATTGAAATAGAGTGGCATAAAACTCGTGATATCTGGTATTCAGATGCCATCGCAAAAGAATCCACCCATTGCCAGCCTGCAGAAATGCGGGCCGAAGACCCACTTTTTATCTTGTACACATCAGGTTCAACAGGTAAACCAAAAGGCGTTGTGCATACGACTGGCGGCTATATGGTTTATGCCTCGTTAACCCATGAGTACGTGTTTGATTACCACGATGGTGACGTGTACTGGTGTACGGCGGATGTTGGCTGGATTACCGGCCACACTTACTTAGTGTATGGGCCATTGGCCAACGGTGCTATCTCATTGATGTGCGAAGGTGTTCCGAATTACCCCAGCATTAACCGTGTTTCACAAATCGTCGATAAACATGCTGTCAATATTCTTTATACGGCCCCCACCGCCATTCGAGCGTTAATGGCTGAAGGTGATGCAGCGATTACTGAAACCAAGCGTCACTCGTTAAGAATTCTTGGTACGGTAGGGGAGCCTATTAATCCTGAAGCTTGGGAGTGGTATTACCGCACAATCGGTGAAAAAAGATGCCCTATTGTGGATACGTGGTGGCAAACCGAAACGGGCGGCATCATGATTACGCCATTACCCGGTGCAACGGCTCTAAAACCTGGTTCTGCAACACGTCCATTTTTTGGTGTTCAGCCTGCTTTGGTTGATGCAGAAGGCAATATAGTGGAAGGCGTGGGTGAGGGGAATCTTGTGATGCTTGATAGTTGGCCCGGACAATCACGCACGTTGTACGGGGATCATGAGCGTTTTATGCAAACATATTTTTCTACGTACGCAGGGATGTATTTTACGGGCGATGGTGCTCGCCGTGATGAAGATGGTTATTACTGGATCACGGGTCGTGTTGACGACGTACTTAATGTCTCGGGGCATCGCATGGGAACAGCTGAAATAGAAAGTGCTTTGGTTGCTCATCCTAAAGTAGCAGAGGCCGCGGTAGTCGGTTACCCGCATGATATTAAAGGCCAGGGTATTTATGTGTATGTGTCGTTGAACAAAGGCGAGTTGATCTCAGATGCTGCAGCTAATGATGCGCTGGTATTAGAGTTGAAAAAGTGGGTTCGTCAAGACATAGGGGCTATCGCAACCCCTGATTTAATTCAATTAACGTCAGGGTTACCTAAAACACGCTCAGGTAAAATTATGCGTCGTATTTTACGTAAAATTGCTGAAAACGAATTTGATGCATTAGGTGATACTTCAACGTTGGCTGATCCATCCGTTGTGGATGAGCTAATTAAAAATAGAGTCAATCGCTAGCGATAACGACTTTGAGCAGTCTGATTTGAGACTGCTATCTTTTTCTCTTTTTCTCTTTTTCTCTTTTTCTCTTTTTTTATTTATCGTTGCATCTCATCTTTAATGTATATCCTGTTAATCTACGAGCTCAATGTCCAATCCTATTAATAAGTTAAGTGCTTGATTGCGGCTGAATTTACCGTGTTTGATATTGTTAAGGTTAATGTCCATATTATAATTACTCGCATCGGTAAAATCAGCTTCGACCAGTTCGGTACGATTGAATAAACTATAGCTGAAATCACTTCCAGTAAAGTTGCTTTGGCTAAAATTTCCTTCTCGAAAATCAACGTCTTGTAACTTGCAGGATTCAAGTTGTAATTCAGGTAACTTTAAACCAAAAAAAGATGAATCATTTAAAATGCAGTGTAAAAATTTTAAAGGTGAGGCTAAAGCTAGATTTGGCCAGTGAGCCCTTGTCCAATCGATGCCAAGCATTTTGCAACGTTCAAAAAAAACGTCATTAAAACGGCTGTAGCCGATGTTGATATTGCTTAAATTACACTGTGAGAAATGGCATTCAATAAACGTGCAATGTTGAAATTGGGTCCCTGAAAATTCGCAATTCTTAAAGGTGCAGTTATCAAATTTGACTTTAATCAGTTCATGGTGATGAAGTTGATTGTTGTCGAAGTTTTGATTGTAATGTTTGCTAATTTCATGATTAAAAATCTATTATTCTCCGAATAATAGATTTAATTTTAAACGATTATTTTAGTGTTTAAATAAGCGTTAACGTAACAAATTATGGTTTATTAAATGGTTTAGTAAAATGCCATAAGTTGGAATGATAACGGCTGCTGGTAAGAAACTTGGTACGATGGCAATCAATAACATTCCCCACCAAAACTAAAAATACCCGCAATAGCTGACGTAATGATTGTGAGTATTATTAAAGATATTTCAGTTGAGTATTCGCAAATAAATGATTGTAGCAGATCGATGAATTCGGGAAGCATGCAGTGATTATGGCTTAATTAAAACAAAGTGATAGCTTACTCCGTTTTAATTAAGGTAGACATGATTTATGAGCAACTTATGAAAAGCGTCTTTATTTTAGTTGATGTTCTTCACCCTTATAATACGCTTCAACTTTTGGGTTCATAATTTTAAACCAAAGCGGTGGGAATAGAGCTAATACCACCATAGTCGCGTAACCACTAGGGAGTTGTGGGCTGACATCATGATGACGCAAAACCTGGTAGCGACGCTTAGGGTTGGCGTGATGATCTGAATGGCGCTGCAATTGAAATAGAAATAAATTGGTTAGTAAAAAGTTACTATTCCAAGAATGTTCTACATTTGTGCGTTCGTAACGGCCATTCTCTAACTTTCTGCGATGCAGGCCATAATGTTCAACGTAGTTGATAACTTCCAGCAGTGAGAAGGCAACAAAGCTTTGAGCAAAGAAATACGCGACACCCGTCCAGCCCCAAAGTGCTCCGCAAATAGTGGCAAGCATAAAGCTAACACCATACCACCAGATTAATTCATTGCTAAAACTCAGTAAGCCTTTGCCTTTTCGTTTCAACTTTTTAGATTCTAGTTCCCAGGCATTCTGGAAGTTATGAAGATACGCATGAGGTAAGAACTTGTACAGACTTTGGCCGTAACGAGAAGATGAAGCGTCGTCTGGCGTAGAAACGTTAACATGGTGACCGCGGACGTGTTCAACTTTGAATCCGCCGTAAGTGACACACGCAAAAAGTAATCCGCCTGCCCATTGCTCAATAAGCGGGTCTTTATGTATTAACTCGTGGCCGACGTTGATCGCTACAATCGCGCCCACTGTTCCTATTGAAAGGACCCAGCCTAGTTGACCGACCCAGTTCATGTCTGCTGACATTAAAATATGTCCGCCGTAGAAAATCGTAGCCACTTGCATTGGCAAACACAGTAGCGTGAGTATGCGATAGAAGACTTCTTTTGAAAGCTCAGGAACTTGAGTTTTCTCATCAGGGTTAACAGGGTCTTGGCCAATAATGTGATCCAAGACAGGTACGACAACAAAGACAAAAATTACGGTGGTGAACGCAAATAAATCCATGTGACCATACTGATTGCCCAGCCATACGGAGGCTAAAATCATGAGTGATGGAAGTGTCACTAATAGATAAGCGTATTTTTTTATTTTTATAATGAAATCTAGATCATTAGGCTGAGTTGATATTGATGAGCTCATACTTTTTCCCTTGGATTGTATGTCAAATATTGTTATTTTGTAGGATTGTAGGACAATATTAGGGCGGATAAAATTATATTGCAAGACTTGGCTGTAAAGTAATCAATAAATATGCAATTTAATGAGTTTTTAGGGTTTACGCTCTTAGGGTTCATCAATTAAAGAAAAATAGTGTAAAAGGCCTTTATATAGGGCTTTCAGCGTTAAGCGGCTGTGGTAGAATTAGTTTTTTGCATCTTTGCATATAAATGTAGGATAAATAGCGAACCTGATGAGTTTTAATACGTCCAAAAGCATGGCCGAGCAGATTGCTCAATACCTTGCTAATCAAATAATCACGGGTCAACGCGTTGCTAGTGAACGTATTCAAGAACTTAAAGTTGTTGATGAGCTTGAGGTTAGTCGTGGTTCTGTTCGCGAAGCGTTGTTGTTGATGGAAAGAAGACACCTCGTTGACATATTACCAAGACGCGGGGCCATGGTGGCCGAAATAAGTGCGGATTCTGTTGAAAATCTATTCGATGTGTTCGGGGTTTTGGTTACTCGTTTGGCTATATTGGTTGCTCAGCGTTGGCAGGGTAATGAATTAGAGGCAATTGTTAAGCACCTTGTGGTGTTGCAAACGATGGCCGAGCAAAAGGATCGCGAAGAGTTTATGGCTCAAGTATTTACACTATTAAGTATGGCTTATCCATTGGCACGCAACGAATACTTGCATGATGTGTTAACGAATATGCAACCAGCGGTACACCGATGTTATGCATTGGCCCAGCGATATAAACCGAATGACGGTCAAGCCGCTCTGGTATTTTTCTCTGCGCTTATGACAGGGGTAACAACCCGAAAAATTGAATTACTTCCGGGTGCGGTGAAGCAGTATTTTGATCATCAGCTAGCGCTTGTGTTGGCTGCGATTGATGATAATAAAAAGACTAAGATGAACGCTAAAAAGAAGTAAGTCAGAATTTCTAAATATTCATTGAAATTTCAATGAATCATCTGACGCGAGTATCGAATAAAAAATAATTAATTAGGAAAGACAGGTTATGCGCCTAAAGGCCATCAAACTGGCAGGATTTAAATCGTTTGTAGATCCAACTTATATACCGTTTCCAACTAATATGACGGGTATTCTTGGGCCAAATGGTTGTGGGAAATCAAATACCATTGATGCTGTGCGTTGGGTTATGGGCGAAAGCTCTGCTAAGAACCTGCGGGGCGAATCGATGACGGACGTTATTTTTAATGGTTCTGCACAGCGTAAACCGGTTGGTAAAGCCAGTGTTGATCTTATTTTTGATAATAGTGACGGTACTTTGCGTGGCGAATATGCCGCTTTTTCAGAGGTGGCTTTACGCCGCCAAGTAACGCGTGAAGGACAATCAACCTATTATTTAAACGGGACTAAATGTCGTCGTAAAGACATTACCGATATTTTCTTAGGTACCGGTTTAGGCGCTCGCTCTTATTCGATTATCGAACAGGGCATGATCTCGCGCTTGATTGAATCTAAGCCAGAAGAGCTGCGGGTATTTATTGAAGAAGCCGCGGGCATTTCCAAATATAAAGAACGTCGCCGCGAGACTGAAAATCGCATGCGCCGTACGAATGAGAATTTAGAACGCCTGCAAGATATCCGCGATGAAATGGAGCGTCAGTTAGCGCACCTTTACCGTCAAGCCCAAGCTGCTGAAAAATACAAAGAATACAAAGCCGAAGAACGTCTTAAAAAAGGCCAGTTGCAAGCCTTAAAATGGAAAGTACTTGATGTTGATTATCGTAAGCGTGAATTAGAAATTGCTGAATTGGATATGCAGTTTGAGGCCAAAATGGCTCAACAAACCTCTGCGGATACCGCGATTGAAGAACGCCGCGAAAGCCATCATGAACGCAACGAAGTGTTTAATAAGGCGCAAGGCAAGTATTACGAAGTGGGTTCTCAAATAGCTCGCCAAGAGCAAAAACTTGAACACCAAGCGCAAATGAGTTTGCAACTTTCTCAAGACCTTGCTGAAACTGAAAAAGGCATTTTAGAAACTCAGCGTGCGTTAGAAGAAGATCAGCTTAAGCTCGAAGACGTTAACGAAGAGCTGATGATGCTTGAGCCTGAATTAGAGGTTTTATTGGCAGGCGAAGAAGAAGCCGGTGAAGAATTAATTCTCGCAGAAGAATCCATGCAAGCTTGGCAACGCAGCTGGGATGAATTTACTCAAAAAGCCAGTGCACCTGCAAGACAAGCGGAAGTCGCGCAAAGCCGTATTCAAAATTTAGAACAACAGCTCATGCGTTTACAGCAACGCATTGAACGTTTAGACGAAGAAAAACGTCAACTGATCTCAAACCCTGAAGCCGAAGAAATTTTATTCTTACAAGAGCAAATTTCAGAACATGAAATGCAACTTGAAGAACAGCAAGTGTCGGGTGATAGCTTTGGTGATCAGGTTAATGTTCAACGCGAAGGTATTGAAGGTTTACGCCGAAAACTAGATGAAGGGCGTAGCGAACTACAGCAAGTTCAAGGTCGAAAAGCATCGCTAGAAGCATTGCAGCAAGCCGCAAAAGGCGAAGGCAATACAGCGGTAAGTCATTGGCTGGAAAGCCATCAGTTATCGCGCAAGGCGCGTTTATCAGAAAAGATTCATGTTGAAAGTGGCTGGGAAAAAGCCGTTGAAATGGTGATGGGTAATTATTTGCAAGCCGTTATTATTGATGATCTTGATCCGGTCCAGCACTGGGTTGACGGTTTAAAAGACGGTGAAATTATTTTATGGTCAGCCGCTCAGGCTAATCAGACTTCTGAGTCTGATAGCCTTTTACTTTCTGCCAAGGTTAGCGGCGACCAAGACGTCAGCCCGTTATTGGCAAAAGTACAAGTCGCTGACGATTTAGCGCAGGCGATGTCTCGTCGTCAGCTGTTAGCAGGCGACGAATCCATTATTACCCCAGAAGGACTGTGGTTAGGAAAGTCTTGGTTGAGAGTGGCCAAAGACGGTAAAGGTAATGGCGGCATACTTGCGCGTCAGCAAGAATTAGAAGAACTTGAAATACGCTTTGAAGATTTAGATATTAGTGTTGAAGAGTGGGAAGTTGATCTTGATGCAGAGCAACTTAAGCTTCGAAACCTTGAACAGCAGCGTGAAGTACAGCAAAAAGAAATGGCTTCTTATGCGCGTCAGTTATCAGAATTTCAGTCTCAGCTATCCGGTAAGCAAGCTCGAGCTGAGCAATTAGCACTGCGTACCGATAAAATTAATAATGAATTAGAAGAAGTTAACGAACTGCAAGCTCTAGAAAGAGAGCAAATAGCCGAGGCGCGTATTCAGTGGCAAGAAGCCATGGAAAATATGGACCAAGATGCAGATGAGCGCAGCCGTTTGCAATCAGAGCGTGAGAATACGACGACGCGTATTGAAAGTGCTCGTATGAAAGCTCGCCAAGAAAAAGATCAAGCTCACCAGTTACAGTTACGTCATCAAGGCTTCAGTAACCAACAGCAAAGTTTGT
>JBNMPQ010000141.1:0-7372 GCA_051276935.1 Oleispira sp.
GGCTCACCCATACCTAGCTCATAGAATTCGGCTAGAACAACATCTGGGTTACGACCATCAATTTTGTTGGCAATAACGTAAGCTTCTTTACCCTTTTTGCGCAAATATTCTGCCAATAAATGATCGGCATGAATGATTCCCGACTGTGCGTCCACCATAAATAATACGATGTCGGCTTCTTCGATGGCCAAAAAAGACTGAGAAGCCATTTCTGCGTCGATACCCACTTCTTCGCCACTGATACCGGCGGTATCAATAACAATGAAAGGCTCGTCGCCGATTTGACCTTCACCGTATTTACGATCGCGGGTTAAACCCGCGATCTCAGCAACCAAGGCATCACGTGTCTTGGTTAAGCGATTAAATAAGGTAGATTTCCCAACATTGGGACGCCCTACAAGGGCAATAACAGGAACCATAATAATTTAGTTTTCTTCAGTCTCTAGCTGCAAAAGCAGCAGTTCACCCGCATTAGTATAGGCTAGCAGACCGTTTGAGGTCGATTGCATAACACTACGGATTCCAAAATCTTTGCCACGCAAAGGACGCCAGTTATTCATCTCTGGCTGGTTTGGCAAGGTCATGTGTAATGGCTTAGGACGAACACTTAATCGCCCTAGCATTTCACCATCAACTTGCGCTAATACATGCACATATCCTTCAAAATCGGCCACTACGACATAGTTCTCGTATTCAACTGGCTGATTTAAAAAGCGTCCTTGTAGTGCTGATTGACTCCATACGGAAGCACCATTAACTTGATCATAAGCTTGAACATGATCATCGTCACGAGTGACGTACAAATTCCCTAATCCTAACGCTGGGCCAAAATAGCTCGAAAGCTCTGTTTCCCATTGCGTTTTACCATCATAACCGATGGCTGATAATTTGCCGTGATAAGCCGTTGCGTAAACAATACCCTTTTCAACCAGCGGCGTACCGTCAAGGTCGACCAAGCGCTCTAGCTCTGAGCGGCCTTGTGGAATCGCCAATCGTTTATTCCAGCGAGGAATACCGAGTTCACGATCAACAGCCACCAGCTTGCCGTTGGCAAAACCCGTAATCACTAAATTCTGCAACAATACGGGTGAACCTGTGCCATGAACCGTCAATACCGGCAATGCCGCTTCGTAGGTCCAGTTTTGCTTACCCGTGCGACGATCAAAAGCCGTTAAATGACCATCAATGGTGCGGATGTATACTTGCGAATCGTCCACAACAACGGGAGCAATACTTTCACTGCTGAGCGGCTGCGACCATTGGAGCTCACCGTCACTCTTAGCAATACTGTGCAAAATACCGTCTTGTGTTGCAATGTAAAGATCATTTTCAGCAACAACGACACCGCTGGTAATCTTTTGATCAAATTTTTGTGACCATACTTTATCTCCAGACGCTAATTCTAATGCCCACAACTGACCGTTATAGTCAGCCGCGTAAACATTGTCACCGCTGTGTGCAGGACGTAAACGAATATTTTTTGCGCCAGAGCCTTTACCCAATGAACGACGCCAAACAACCTCGACGTCAACCGTTTCATCAAAGCTAAGCAATTCAGCAGGTCCACTTTCGACCTCAGAATCCATGGCTTCAGATTTAGTCTCTTGACTACTACAGGCCAGCAAAAAAAAACTGGTAAAGAATACCACTATTACTTTATGCATCATTAATTAAACATCCGCTCCGACAAGCTTAGCACCCGCCAAATCATCTATTTTACGCGATAATACCTGCGTATTAATACCTAAGGCCGTTGCTGAAGTTCGTGCTGTTTGATAAGACATCAATGCTGCGGCTAAATCACCCTTAGCAAATAAAACGTCACCTTTAGTTTCTTCATACTGCACGGCAAACGACGGCTCAGGTGTCGTAGCCACTAAGGCTAATGCTTCATCTAGTTTTTCTAACTGGATGAATACGCGCGCTAATCGTACTTGTGCTAAATACGTCACAGGACCTTTTTCGCCCGCATCAACTAATGCCTGTAGTTCGGCCGCAGCCCCTTCAAAATTATTCGATTCAATGGCAAATTTTGCTAAGTAGAGACCACTAAATTGAGCATAAAGAGTACCAGGAAATTCTGTTTTTAATTGTGCAGCAACGGCTTCCATTTCTGCTTTATCAGCTTCTGTTTGTTCCGCTAATGGCTTAGTCGATTTATTAACCAACTGCTGATAAATACTTGAAGCAGCTTCGCCTTCAGTGCGGAGATTATCTTGATAACCATTCCAACCAAAATAACCGCCTAAAACAACCACGATAGTAACAATTAAACTTTTACCGTTTTCATTCCACCAGTTTTTAATCGCTTCAACTTGTTCTTCTTCTGTTCTTAACTCTTCAGACATTATCAATACCCTATTCAAAAATACTTTTTATTGTAATATGTAGTGCCGTTAACGCTATCCCAATTGGGCCGCTAACCAGCTCGAAATTTCATCACTGTTCAACTCAACTTGCTCACCATCTTCAGTTAATGGCTTAATTCGAACACGCTTAGCTTGAACATCATCGTCTTCTAAAAGAATCACAAAACGGGCGCTGCTATTTTGAGCTTTTTTCATCTGGCTCTTGTAGCTACCACCACCACAGTGTGTTTGTACACGCACGTGTGGTTGCTGTTGACGAATATTATCCGCTAACAGTAACGCAGCTTGGTCTGTATCGCCACCCAAGGCGGTGATATAAACGTCAAGTGTTGTATTAACCTGAGCAGGAATGACGTCAAGCGTCTCTAGTAACAAGATTAAACGCTCAACACCCATCGCAAAACCGACAGCGGGTGTCGGTTTGCCGCCTAGCTGCTCAACAAGGCCATCATAACGGCCGCCTGCACACACAGTACCTTGAGAACCTAATTGATCGGTTACCCATTCAAAAACGGTTTTGCCATAATAATCTAACCCACGCACTAATCGTTGATTGATTTTATATGAAATGCCTGCAGCATCTAAAATTCGTGTCAACTTGGCAAAGTGTTCGCGACTCTCGTCATCCAGATAAGCATGTAACTCTGGGGCATTATTCAATAACGTCTGTGTATTTTGATCTTTGGAGTCCAAAATACGCAAAGGATTAGTCGTTAGTCGACGCTGACTGTCTTCATCTAACTGGTCAGCAAACGGTGTCAAATACTCAACCAAAGCGGCTTTATAATCGATACGTGTTTGAGCACTACCGATGGTATTTAGTTGCAACTCAACCGCATCCTGAATGCCTAATTTCTGCCATAAACGTGCGGTTAATAAAATTGTTTCCGCATCAATATCCGGCGTCGCCATACCAAACGTTTCAACACCAATTTGGAAAAACTGACGGTAGCGCCCTTTTTGAGGACGTTCGTGACGAAACATTGGCCCTAAGTACCACAAACGCTGGCTTTGATTATTGCTTAATAATGAATGCTCTTCACACGCACGCACGCAGCTTGCCGTACCTTCTGGACGAAGTGTTAGACTATCGCCATTACGGTCGTCAAAGGTATACATTTCTTTTTCAACGATATCGGTAACTTCACCAATGGAGCGCTTAAACAAGTGTGTTTGTTCAACAATCGGCATACGGATTTCTTGATATCCATAACCACCTAAAACGGCTTTAACACTGTTTTCTAAATACTGCCAAATAGGCGTTTGACTCGGTAGTACGTCGTTCATGCCACGAATGGCTTTAATCTTCTTGTTCGCCAAGAGATCTTCCTTCTATTCTTTATTAACGCGATAAAACGTTTAACGATTTAAACGATGAGCTTTCTATCACAAGCTCTCTAAACTATTTGCTTCTAAAATAAGTAGCTTTCTAAAATAAGTAACTGTCTAAAACAATTAGCTGTCTGAAACGATGACGTCTTTGAGCGCTTGCTGTTTTCTAGCAACGCTTGCACGAACCATGGCTTCTAAACCATCGATCAGATTTTCATTTTTCAATTTTTCTGCTGGTTTGCCATCGATATAAATCAAATTATTGGGTGAACCACCGGTTAAACCCACATCGACTTCTTTTGCCTCACCTGGGCCGTTGACGACACAGCCGATAATAGCCACATCAATGGGCGTACGAATATCTTCTAGACGATTCTCTAGTTCATTCATCGTTTTGATCACATCAAAATTCTGTCGTGAACACGATGGACAGGCAATAAAGTTAACCCCACGCGAACGTAATTTTAACGACTTCAACATGTCCCAGCCGACTTTTACTTCTTCAATGGGATCCGCGGCTAAAGAAACTCGAATGGTATCGCCAATGCCATCAAACATTAACAAACCCAAACCAATTGAAGATTTGACTGTGCCACCGCGTAAACCACCTGCTTCAGTAATACCTAAATGCAGTGGCTGTTCAATTTGGTCGGCAATCTTACGATAAGCCGCAACTGTCATGAAAATATCCGACGCTTTAAGGCTTAGCTTAAAATCAGGAAAATTCATGCGGTCTAAAATATCAATATGACGCATGGCCGATTCGACCAGAGCATCGGGCGTTGGCTCACCGTATTTCACTTGTAGATCTTTTTCTAAGGAGCCGGCATTCACACCAATTCGAATAGGAATACCATTATGTCGAGCAGCGGCAACGACTTCACGAATTCTATCTTCTCGGCCAATATTGCCCGGATTGATCCGCAGACAATCGACACCAAGATCAGCAACTTTTAAAGCAATTTTATAATCAAAATGGATATCTGCAACTAATGGCACCGTCACCAATTTTTTAATTTCGCCAAATGCATCAGCCGCTGCCATTGAAGGCACTGACACACGGACAATATCAACACCCGCATCTTGAGCACGTTTAATTTGTGCGACAGTTGCAGCAACATCTTCAGTTGGAGTATTGGTCATGGTCTGCACAGAAATAGGGGCATCGCCACCCACTGGGACATTACCGACCCAAATCTTACGGCTTTTACGTCTAACAATTGGAGAATGTGAATGTATACTCATAATTGACCGCCGTTACCTATTTTTCTATTAATGAACTAATAGATGAACTATTAATGAACAACTACTAAAAACTTTACGATGACTACAACTTGACGATGACTAAAGAGTCTCGCGATAAAGTTGATATTCAGATGATTCAGAAAAATCCTTCTTCAACTGAGCCGCATATGTCTTAACCGCTTTTCCATCTTGACTAACTCGCCCAAGCTTTATCCCTAACCAAAGAGAATTAGCTGACTGCTCGTTTTGCTTACGCTCTACAATTTGGGTAAAACGATCATAATAATGCTGAGCTTCATCATAACGACGTTTTTCAAATAACAAAGTCGCTAGATTAACCAATACGGGTGTATTAAACCGTGATGCTTTTAGCATGCGCTCATACGTCGATATGGCTAAATCAACTTCACCATCACGGTAATAACATAAACCTAAGTTTTGTGAAGCCTTAGCACGCTGTTGATACTCAACGTCATCCGCTGCTCGCTTCAAATACTGACACGCTTCTTTATAGCGATTATGCTGCATCAAAAACATTCCGTAATTGAATTGCCCTTGACTAAAATCGTCATCAAGGTCAATACTTTTTAAGAAATACTCTTCAGCAAGTTCCGGCTCACGTTCTGACTGCAGCAATAGTGCCATCGCATTGTTTGCTGGAGCATAGTCAGAATTAATTTCTAAGGCACGATTCAAGCGTGCTCGAGCACGGTCAAATCGTCCTTGTTGAATATAACCCAAACCTAATTGAGTATAATTATCAACGGCTTTTTCAGGATCGGCTTTACGCGTTAAACGACTTTCGATCGTTGTTACACAGGCTGACAATATTAAACTGCAACACAATAAAACAACCAGCTGTAAAGATTTCATTCTGAATATCCTTTATTCATTAACCTGGTGTAAGTCGATGTACTTTTGCTGACGACGAGTTCTATCTTCAACCTGACCCACTAATTGTCCACATGCCGCGTCAATATCATCTCCGCGTGTAGAACGGATAGTGACAATAAAACCCCGTTCATGCAATAGGTCGCGGAAACGATACACACGGTTATTACTCGGACGCTCATAACCTGAGTTAGGGAACGGATTAAACGGAATCAAGTTGATTTTACACGGTGTATTTTTTAATACCTCGGCAATTTCTTCTGCATCTTGAATACTGTCATTTACATCTTTCATCATCGTGTATTCGATAGTCGCTTTGCGACGATCGGGTAACTTAGCTAAATAACGGTTGGTGGCCGCAATCAATTCTTTAATTGGATATTTCTTATTGATTGGAACTAACACATCACGCAATTTGTCATTGCCTGCATGCAATGAAACCGCAAGAGAAACATCCGCAACATCACCCAATTTATCCATCATAGGCACAACACCCGATGTACTTAACGTCACTCGGCGTTTTGACAAACTATAAGCAAAGTCGTTCAGCATTAATTCCATCGAATCAACCACGTTATCAAAGTTCAATAACGGTTCACCCATACCCATCATTACGACGTTAGTAATACGACGGACACGTTTCTCTCCCGGAGTATCTAAACTCTGGGAAGCCACAAACAATTGACCAATAATTTCAGCAACACTTAGGTCGCGGTTAAAACCCTGCTTACCGGTAGAACAAAAGCTGCAGTCCAGTGCACAACCAATTTGTGAGCTAATACACAAGGTGCCGCGCTCTTTCTCTGGAATATAAACCGTTTCGATCGAGCTTCCACCCGGCATTTTCATCACCCATTTACGAGTGCCATCGACAGAAGTCTTATCCATAACCACTTCTGGCAAGCTGATTTCAGCCACTTCAGCCAGCTTAGTTCGCATGGCCTTACTCATGTTGGTCATTTTATCAAAATCGGATTCGCCAATTTGATGAATCCACTTCAACATCTGCTGAGTACGGAACGTTTTTTCGCCTAGCCCTGCGAAGAACGCGTCCATTTTCTTAGGCGACAAACCTAATAAATTAACTTTTTCGGTGGGCTTTTTTGCTTTTTCTTCGGCTTCTAGCCTATCAAGCGCTTCAAAATCAGTTGCTTGAACATCGGTATTTTGTATATCTGTCATCGTGGTCACCGTGCAGTGGGAGTATCATCCTGGGCGGATAAACCATTTCTTTTGTATTCTGAAGCGCGATTAAACGGGAAAACACAAGAGAAATGGTTCAGTTTTATGGACTTGCTAAAACTGAGAAAGCAGCGTGCAGTCAAAGATTGCACACTGCTCTCAAAAGCAGGCATTTAAAAATACCTTCTAACTAAAACTTAACCGCGTGGGCAAAGTTCTGCGTCAGAGAAGAAGTACGCGATTTCACGAGCAGCCGATTCTACAGAATCAGAACCGTGAGCAGCGTTAGCATCGATGCTTTCAGCGAAATCAGCACGGATAGTGCCAGCTTCAGCTTCTTTAGGGTTAGTTGC
>JBNMPQ010000142.1:0-7368 GCA_051276935.1 Oleispira sp.
GGATAAGCTTTGGCGTCTAGTTCTGCCAGTAATTTTTGACGAGCATCTTTTTCTACCCCTACTTTTACGCCCACATAGATTTGGGCCGACTTATCATCGCGATACCGATAATTAAATTCAGTAATCGGACGTTTTCCTAATAAGCTACAAAACTGCTGGAAACTGCCAGCACGCTCAGGAATAGTGACAGCTAATATCGCTTCACGACCTTCACCTATTTCTGCGACTTCAGAGATATAGCGCAAACGATCAAAATTGACATTAGCACCACACATAATCGTCACTAAGTTTGCCCCTTTAATACCTTCACGCTCCACGTACTTCTTCATGCCCGCCACACTTAGAGCACCGGCAGGTTCGCAGACCGCACGGGTATCATCAAAAATATCTTTAATCGCAGCGCATATCTCGTCCGGTGTGCACGTAATCACTTCTTCAACATAATGACGGGCGATATCCCACGTATTTTTACCAATCTGAGCAACCGCCACACCATCAGCAAAAATACCGACGCTAGGTAAAGTAACACGACGGCCCGCGGCTAAAGCAGCCTGAAGGCAAGCAGACTCTGTCGATTCAACCCCGATGATTTTAATTTCAGGACGTAAAAACTTAACATAAGCGGCGATACCCGCAATGATGCCACCGCCGCCCACAGGGACAAAGATTGCATCAATAGGACCGCTAAGCTGGCGTAATATCTCCATGCCAATAGTGCCTTGACCGGCAATGACTTCTGGGTCGTCATAAGGGTGTATATAAGTAAAACCCTTTTCCTCAACCAAGTTTTGCGAATACGCAAAGGCTTCATCAAAAGTATCTCCATGCAGAATCACTTTCGCACCAAAGGCCTTGCAAGACTTTACTTTAATTTCTGGGGTGGTCAGAGGCATCACTATAGTTGCCTTAATGCCCAATTCTCTCGACGCTAATGCCAGACCTTGAGCATGATTACCCGCAGAAGCCGCGACAACACCCGCTGCTTTCTCTTTATCAGTAAGCTGAACAACCTTGTTATAGGCACCACGAATCTTAAACGAGTATACCGGCTGCTTGTCTTCGCGTTTTACCCAAATATTATTACCCATACGTTCAGATAAAAAAGGCGCAATATGCAAAGGAGATTCAATGGCTACGTCATAAATATTAGCCGAGAGAATCTTTTTGATATAACGGTCTAATAACTTGGGATTGCCATTAACAGGAGCACGAGCAGTCATGATCTATACTTTTTTTGATGTATGAATACAAGCATTGTAACGAATAAGGATTTACAATGCTTGCGTACGCAATTAGTTTTTCAATAAACTCCCAATATAACAAATCCATTTGAGTCCAACAATGTCGTCAACTGCGAATATATTAACCTCAGACCAATTAAAATCGGCAGTCGGTAAAGCCGCTGCTGAATACATCAAGCCGCATTTGGAGCTCGATTCGGTTATCGGTGTCGGCACCGGTTCCACGGCAAACTGTTTTATTGATGCTCTGGCTGAATTCAAGCATCTGTTCGACGGGGCCGTTGCTAGCTCTGAAGCAACCGCAGAACGTTTAAAAAACCATGGTATCCCGGTTTACGACCTCAATTCAGTCGTTGAGCTTGAGTTTTATGTCGATGGTGCCGATGAGATTAACCACCAACTCGAGATGATCAAAGGTGGCGGTGGTGCATTAACTCGTGAAAAAATCGTTGCGGTCGTTGCAAAGGAATTTGTCTGTGTCGCGGACGAAAGCAAACTGGTTGAAGTGATGGGTAAATTTCCATTGCCCGTTGAAGTTATTCCCATGGCGCGAAGCTATGTTGCCCGTGAAATGGTTAAACTAGGGGGAGATCCTGTATTACGCCAAGGGTTCGTGACCGATAACGGCAATATAATTATAGATGTACACCATTTTAAAATGGAGCCTGGTTCTAGCGTTGCCCCTAAAGTATTAGAAGCAAACGTTAATCAGCTAACCGGTATGGTCACTAATGGCTTATTTGCTATACGCCCGGCTGATACACTATTACTTGCAACACAAGAAGGTATTAAGACGATTAAAGCGTCTTAATACCTTAGATTTAACAAGTAAGCCTGACAGGCGCAAGGAGCAAGGCAGAGAATGAAATCGTGGCTTAAAGCACTGTTAATTAGTGTTGTTATATTTGCGGGATCTATTTTATATCTGCCAACGCTCGCCAAGCAGGGAATTAACTCCCTGCTTCCTTGGGCGATGGAACAAGTTAATTTTGAGCAAGGCCAAGCCAACATTAGCCAATTAACTTGGCACTCACTTTATATTGATCAGATTCAATTCTTCCTTCCCTCGCACAATAGTCAAATCAACCTACAAGACATAGAAGTCACCTTCTCTCCCTGGGGTATTGCGTCAGGGCAATTAAAAGATGTCACCGTAAAGCGCGCTCGGGTAGAGGTTTTACCCCGTACTGTTGATAACAACACTCATTATAAAAAAACAGATAACCAAAACCTCGCCCTTAAAACACCCCGAGAGGTTGCGAGTAATCAGACACCCGATACTCCAGCATTTGAACTGCCAAGTTTAGAAACAATCTTTCAGCAACTGCCGTTCAATAACGTCACAATTGAACAATTTCAGCTCGTTCATCCACATGCAGTTATTGATAGCCAAATCGCTTTCAATGAGCAGCAGCTCAGTATTAACAATACAATTCAAACGCATCATTTAACAAAAGATCTCACGCATCAACTTACGATCAATCGCAAAGGCGACATTAAAAGCCTTATTTTTATTGGACAGCAACCTAATCCTATTTTCAATTTACACGCCAGATGGCAACTTCCCAAAGATCCAACACAGCATGCTATTTTCAGTGTGCAACAAAGTGCAGATATTCAATCTTGGCTAACGCTTATAGAGCAACAAGACCACGCTAATATCCTAAAAGCAAAAGTTGCTATACAAACCTGGAATCTCGAACTCAAATTACCCAGAGCCATTACCAGTCAGCAACAACTATTAAGCGAGCTCTCCGCTAACGGTTTATTACACATCAAAGTAAACGACTTCAATATTTTTGATATTTCAAAAAAAGAAAACATTATCGAACACGCTGATTTAGCCATTAATTTAAAGACGGATATTGATCACCAGCGTAAAGAGCAATGGCAATTCAATTTGGATACATTTGATCTAGCCGGAGAACTCAATTCTCTAGCGCCAATTAACCTAAAAATTAAACAGTACCTACAAGAAACTATTTCTGTAACGTGCGCTTTTGAGAAAGAGAGTAACCGATGCCAATGGCAAGGTCAGCTTGCACAGCAATTAACTGGCTCGCAACTCACGCACAAAACTGAACTGACGTTAGACGGTGAATTCAATAGCCAAATAAACAATGGTAGCCAATTTATTAGTCAACAGACGCTTAATCTAAGTACGCAACAGGAAAATTCATTATGGCCAACAATAAAAAATGAAAGCCAAGGCGAAATTATTGTTCAAGGACAACTGAACGATAATAACTGGCACTGGCAATTGAGTTTACCCCATGGTCTTAATAATCAGAGCCACTATTTAGACGATCTATTCGCGAATAAGCCTAAAGCACATCTTTCTGAGATACATTGGAAACTATTACCCGACTGGTTCATCGAAGGAGTCGATAATGAAGTCCTACAAGCAAAAGATTTTTCTATCGTTATTGAACAACTAAAGTGGCAACATAAAAAAGAAGTATTAGAACTGGAAAATGCACAGGTCAGCTGTAATCTCGACTGGCTAAAATTACAATATTCTCCACAGCTCAGAAGTCAGCAGGCGCTGTCACAATTACCGTTAACCTGTGACTGGGAAATGAAAAATCACCCGAGTCATTGGGATCAATGGCCCGTACCGTCATTACTCTTTAAAGGTAAACTCGACTTAAATTCACTCGACTTCAAGCAGGCCCAATTAAATACGTCAATGAGTTTATCCGGTTTAGCTAATAGTCTGGACTTAACCTTATTAGCCCAGCATGATTTTAGCAATTTGCAGCAAGGTAGCGCGCAACTGTACTTAAATAATTTAAGACTCGACTGGCAGAAAATGGGCATGATAGAAATGGCTGAACTAACCCAAGTTCAGCTTTTAGAGGGCAGCATATCAGCACAAGGCTGGGTGCAATGGCAACAGTACCAAAAGGATATCTTTGATGATTCCAGTCTTGCTTGGCGCTGGCAGCCTGACTTAATGCTACGCATCGATGATATGTCAGGAGTCTATCAAGAATTAACGACCTGGGAAGATATCGATGTGCAACTTGCGATACGCCGTCCTTTTTATACAGACTTCCGCATCGACAGTCAGGTCTCTGCGCTCAGCATTAATCCAGGGATTAATATCGCCAATGTATTGGCCCGTAGCACCACAACCATCCAATCTGATTTTTCTAAAGCGCTGATTGTTATCGAAGAAGTCCATACGGATGTACTAGGGGGCCGTATTAATGTTCCTTTAATTCGCTTTGATAGCAGTCAAGAAGTGAATGCTTTTGGTATCGAAATAGAAGGTCTAAAAATCGCTCAAATTGCAGCCCTAGAAGCAGGATCAGGTGTGACCGCAAGTGGAAAGCTTGATGGTATATTACCGATCATATTGCTACCGGAAGGGCCACAAATACCGGCAGGCAGCTTGTATGCAAGATCCCCCGGCGGTGTTGTTCAATTCCGAGGCTCCACCGCTGATAGTTTGAAACAAAGTGATCCCAGTGTCGGACTGGCTATGCAAGTTTTAGACGACTTTCGCTATAACAAGCTGCAAACGAATATCACCTATCAGCCTGATGGCGCGTTAGATCTAGGGTTACAGTTTCAAGGACATAACCCGACTTTTTTTGACGGCCAAGCCACCCATTTTAATTTAAACCTAGACTATAACCTACTCGACTTGCTCGAAAGCTTACGCATCAGTAATGATATTGTGCAAAAGCTTGAGAATAAGTATCAATAATGCAAAAGTAACGATTAAATAAAATAGAAAACTAGAACGTATCAATCACTGGAACATACTATGAAAACAATCACTCTCTTAGCACTAATATTAATAACCAGTGCCTGCACCGTAAAAGTTGCTGCACCCGACAAGCCGATTACTATTAATTTAAATGTGAAAATTGAACATGAAGTTCGCATTAAAGTCGAAAAAGAACTCGAAGATTTATTCAGTGAAGATAGCGATCTTTTTTAAGCGCTCATCTAACGAGTAATAAAGTACGATAACAACACAAAAAAATATTAGAAAAAGGAACACATCATGACTTTAAAATCTTTATTTATAACGGCCTCTCTTTTAATGATGAGCCAACTTGCGTTAGCACTGACTCTCGATGAAGCTCAAAGCAAAGGTTTGCTAGGGGAAAATGCCAGCGGTTATTTAGAAATGACGCCTAGAGGAAATGCTGAAGCAAAAGTATTAATGAATGATATTAATGCTAAACGTAAAAACCGATATCAGAGCATTGCTGACAAACAAAAAACAGATCTAAAAAGTATTGAAAAAATTGCTGGTGAAAAGATTACTAGCAAATTAAACACTGGTGAATTTTTTAAAGATTCCAATGGTCAATGGCATAAAAAATAAGTCATCACATTAACACGTAATAACTTAAGAAGGATTAGCTCATGGAAATATCGACGATTATCACGCTTGTAGTAATTGCTGCTGCCATTTTTTATATCATCAGCATTTATAATAATCTGGTGACTTTTAAGAACCGATATGAGAATGGTTTTTCACAAATCGAAGTTCAACTTAAGCGTCGCTATGACCTTATTCCAAACTTAGTTGAAACCGCTAAAGCGTATTTAAAGCACGAGTCTGAAACATTGACCGCGGTAGTAGAAGCGCGTAATGAAGCAATGGCCGGTCTAAAAGCCGTTGCGAGTAATCCATCAAGCGCTGCTGCAATGAGTAAACTTGCTGGGGCTGAAGGTGCATTAGCGGGGGCAATGAGCCGATTTAACGTTACAGTAGAAGCTTATCCAG
This sequence comes from Oleispira sp., assembly GCA_051276935.1. Taxonomy (GTDB): domain Bacteria; phylum Pseudomonadota; class Gammaproteobacteria; order Pseudomonadales; family Oceanobacteraceae; genus Oleispira. Next base: position 5,992 of record JBNMPQ010000142.1, read on the forward strand.
ACTTAAAAGCCAATACCAATATGATGCAGTTAACAGAAGAGCTGACCAGTACTGAAAACAAAGTCGCTTTTGCACGCCAGGCATTCAACGACGCCGTCACGACTTACAACATTTATCGCCAGTCTTTTCCACCAATATTCTTTGCTAATAAATTCGGTCACACTCAAGATGCAACGTTATTAGAATTCGAAGATAGTGTGCAGATTCAAGCGGCACCTAAAGTCAGCTTTTAATCCTAATATTAACACCCGTTTAAAGTGTGCTTTCAATACAGTCGGAAATAGATAATGGATTTCTTTGGCCATCAAGACCAAGCGAGAAAACGTACAAAGCAACTGATTTTATTATTTGCCTTGGCATTACTCGCGCTGATTTTTTTAACTAACTTGCTGGTCGCTGGTTTTCTTTGGGGTAACCCTGATATTTTTCCTGAGCTAGAAAAAAAGACAATTCACGATCCTTCCTTGCTGGATATTTTTCATTATATATCTTGGCAAGCATGGCTAACAATTTCAGCGATTGTCTGCAGTTTTGTCGGACTCGCTTACCTATATAAAGCCGTTAAGCTAAGTGGCGGGGGCCCATCTATTGCCCATTCTTTGGGTGGGCGTTTATTACAGCCGAATAGTGAAGACTTCTATGAAAAGCGCTTATTGAATATCGTTGAAGAAATGGCCATTGCTTCTGGCATGCCCGTTCCGCAAGTATTCTTAATGGATGATGAGATCGGCATCAATGCGTTTGCGGCAGGCTTTCAACCTTCCGATGCGGTCATAGCCGTGACTAAAGGTTGTTTAACCAAGCTCTCACGATTACAACTGCAAGGCGTTATCGGCCATGAGTTTAGCCATATCTTAAATGGTGATATGCGCATGAATATGCGTTTAATCGCTATTCTGTTTGGTATTTTATGCATTGGATTATTAGGTAGAATCATACTAGAAGCTGGCGCTCGTCATAGTCTCTATGGTGGAGGACGAAGGCAGTCGAGTCTATTTTCATCCTCTTCAAATAAAAAAGAAGGCGGAGTTCCTCTCTTTTTAATAGGTTTGGGCTTTATGATTTTGGGCTACAGCGGCGTGTTCTTTGGCAAGTTGATACAAGCCGCTGTTAGCCGTCAGCGTGAATATCTAGCCGATGCCAGCTCAGTACAATTTACCCGCGATCCACGCGCCATTGCAGAAGCCTTAAAAGTCATTGGCTATGGCGGCGTAGGGTCAGCGATTGGCCACAGTCGCCGCGAAGAATTTAGCCACGTTTTTTTTAGCAATGCGATTTACAGTCAATTCTCTAACTATTTTGGTTTTCTATCGACTCATCCCAAGTTAGGAGAACGCATTCGTCGTATCGATAAACATTGGGATGGCGAATGGATAG
>JBNMPQ010000143.1:0-7364 GCA_051276935.1 Oleispira sp.
GTATCTTCATCGATCACGGTCGTACCAATAGGCACTAGCAAAGTGATGTCTTCACCCATGTGGCCCGTCATATCACGACTTTGACCATTCTTACCGTTCTCTGCACGATAACGGCGAGTATAACGGTAATCAATGAGTGTATTAACGGCATCATCAGCAACCACAAAAACAGAACCACCGTCTCCGCCATCACCGCCATTTGGGCCGCCTTTGGCAACGAATTTTTCACGATGGAAGCTCATGCAACCATTACCACCTTTACCAGCGTCAACGCTGATACTGGCTTCGTCTACAAATTTCATGGCAACCTCGTATTCATTGTTATATCTGAAGCCAAGATTATTTGCTCACTATCGATACGCAAACCATCTTAACGTCTCGCACCTTTATTAGGCGCTAAATTCTTTTTCAGCAATTTGCTGTTTTACTCAAACAAAAACGCCCCAGCAAGGCCAGGGCGTCTTCGGTAACACACTTAACGGTAAAACTTAGCTAGCAGCAATAATGCTGATAGTCTTACGGTTACGTGGGCCTTTAACTTCAAACTTAACTTCGCCAGCTTCTGTTGCGAATAAAGTATGATCACGACCAATGCGAACGTTAGTTCCAGGGTGGAAGCGAGTTCCGCGTTGACGGATCAAGATGTTTCCAGCTTTAGCCTGTTGGCCGCCGAACATTTTGACGCCTAGGCGTTTAGCTTCGCTATCGCGACCGTTATTAGTACTACCACCAGCTTTTTTGTGAGCCATGCTCTAGCCTCCAAATTTGGTTCCCTTGGTGCATCACTGCCGCCAAGTTCGCCGTAATTAATAATTAGTTATCAAAGTCAGAATTAAACAGCGATGCTGGTAATTTTGATTTCTGTGAACCACTGACGGTGGCCCATTTGCTTCATATGGTGCTTACGACGCTTGAACTTTATAATTTTAACTTTCTTGTGACGACCATGAGCAACAACTTCAGCTGTTACTTTAGCGCCTTCAACAAGTGGCTGACCGATTTTAACATCGTCGCCATTGCCGATTAGCAAAATTCGTTCGATCTCTACTGCGCCGCCAGTAGCTACTTCAAGTTTTTCAACTTTAAGAGTTTGACCTTCTTCAACACGGTACTGTTTACCGCCTGTAACAACAACTGCGTACATCGCAATGTCTCCGTTGTGGATTTAAGAATCTAGACACCGAAGCTCACACGCGATTTTACTCAACATGCCGTTGCTTTTGTTCTAAGTCTACGGGAAATACTCTGATTTCCAATATTGTAGAGAACGGAATTTCGGGGCGCGTGATTGTAACTCAAGCTCAAATTCAGTGCAAGGGAACAATTTACCTTCTTCCTTGACACTTTACGCCCTTGGCAATAGCATGTCATCTAATACTATCCTTAGCCTAAAGGCACTATTTTCACCATGCAGGTTAAAGACATTTACGCGCTTATCGAGCAGGATTTTGCTGACGTCGATACACTGATCCGCGAACAACTCTCTTCTCGTGTTCCTCTGGTAGAAAAAATTGCCGACTACATTGTCTCTAGTGGTGGCAAACGCTTGCGCCCACTGCTCGTGATCATGACCGCTAAAGCACTTAATAAACCGGGCGTTCAAGCAAACAAGTTGGCTGCGGTCATCGAGTTTCTTCACACCGCTACGCTGCTGCACGATGATGTTGTTGATACTTCAGATATGCGTCGTGGCAATCCGACCGCGAATGAAAAATGGGGCAATGCGCCCAGCGTACTCGTCGGCGACTTTTTATACTCCCGCTCCTTCCAAATGATGGTTGAGTTAAAAAACCTGCAAGTAATGGCTATTTTATCCAATTCCACGTGCGTCATCGCCGAAGGCGAAGTATTGCAGTTAGTTAACTGCAAGAACCCTGATACCAGCGAAGAGCAATATATGGAGGTCATCAAGGGTAAAACTGCGATGTTATTCGAAGCCTCTACCCACTCCGCCGCCATATTATGTGGAGCGAATGCCGAACAAGAAAAAGCCCTGAAAGAGTATGGTCATCACCTTGGCATGGCCTTTCAACTCGTCGACGACGTCCTCGATTATGAAGGCGATGCTGAGACTATGGGCAAGAATGTTGGTGACGACTTAGCCGAAGGCAAAGCAACACTGCCCTTAATTCACGCAATGCGTGAAGGCACAGACGAACACGCAAAATTGATTCGTACAGCGATCCGCAAAGGTGGCTTAGAAGACATTGATGCCATCATGGAAATCGTAAAAACTTGCGGTTCTCTGGAATACACCAAACAAATTGCCCGTAAGCATGTTGAATTAGCACAACAATGTTTGAACCATTTAGCAGATACCGATGCCAAACGAGCATTACACAGCTTGGCGCGTATCGCCATTGAACGAAATACTTAAGTCCAAGCACCCAAGAATGATTGCTGGGCCCTTAAGATTCAGCTGTAATCTATTTGTTGACTGAGCAGCTAAACTAAACAGGAGCCTTAACATGGCTTGGATCTTCACTCGTTTCTCCTTTTTCCTTCTACTACTGAGTATTAACTCCGTTCAAGCAGGTGTTCTCGACAGTCTGACTGAAAGCCAACCTAAATTCTTGCCCGTAAGTGAAGCTTTTCCTTACCAAGTTGACCAACAAGGCAGTGACTTAAGCGTCATATGGGACACCGTTGACGAATATTATCTTTACCGTAAAAAAATTCTATTAAAACAAGATAATATTAAACACCCCGCTAATGGATTTAGTGAAGAGGGTATTCTTAAGCACGACGAAGCCTTTGGTGAAGTGATTGTTTTTTATGGCCAAACAGAAGCAACCTTCGATTTAAGAAAATTAAACACTGGGCAACCTGTGCAATTGCGTTTTCAAGGCTGTGCCGATGCAGGCCTGTGCTACCCACCACAAAAAATCGATTTAGACATTGATTGGAACGCCGTAACAAACACCCCCACGGTGGCAATGCAAACTGATAGCAATTCATCTAATAACCGTTCATCTGAAAGCAGCACATCAGAAGGCAATTGGTTCGAAGGCCGCTCTTGGCTCAGTATCGTCGGTATTTTCTTTTTATTAGGCTTAGGTCTTACGTTTACCCCTTGCGTCTTACCCATGGTCCCTATTTTGACCAGCATCGTTGTTGGCCAAGAAAAGCACACGCCCGCCAAAGGTTTTGTTTTATCCACGACTTATGTTTTGGGTATGGCCATTACTTACGCCGTTGCCGGAGTCACCGTTGGTTTATTAGGCGCTGGCGCCAATATTTCTAATTGGATGCAAACACCGTGGGTGCTTTCAATCTTCGCCGCTTTATTTTTAGTATTATCGTTATCGATGTTTGGTTTATACGAACTGCAGCTACCGAGTAAATTGCGTAACCGTTTAAACGATATCAACCAAAAACAAAAAGGGGGCAACTTATTCGGCGTTTTTCTAATGGGCGTACTATCCGCGCTAGTCGTTTCCCCTTGTGTCTCTGCACCTCTCGCAGGCGCATTAGTGTATCTAAGCACCACGGGCGACGCTTGGTTAGGCGGTAGCGCATTATTAGCCTTAGGTTTAGGCATGGGCGCACCTTTAATCGCGTTAGGCACCACAGGGGCTTCATTTTTACCCAAAGCGGGCGGCTGGATGGATACCGTTAAAGCATTTTTTGGCGTGCTATTAATTGGTGTGGCTATCTGGTTACTCTCTCGCTTTTTAGACGCAACATTGATTCTTGTTTTTTGGGCATTACTTGCCATCATTTACGCCGTCACATTAGGCGCACTTGATAAAGCTGACTCAGGCAAACAAAACGTCGTGCGTGGGTTTGCGCTTGCGTTACTGGTATACGGAATTGTCGCGTTGATTGGCGCATTGCAAGGCAATGACGATCCTTTAAATCCACTTTCAGTCGGTCAATACAGCCAGACAGGCTCTGCACAACAGCATTTAGCAGAAAGCCCCTTTCAAAACATAAATAATCAACGGCAATTGGATCAAGCCGTTAACATTCACTTGGCTGCCAATCCCAACGGTGCTGTCATGCTCGACTATTACGCTGACTGGTGCATCGCGTGTAAAGTCATGGAAAAAGCAGTCTTTCATAAAGCGGATGTTCAAACTCATTGGCCTGAATTATTGTGGTTACAAATTGATGTTACCGACCAAACACCTGAACAAATTGCCTTAATGGAAAACTACAACTTATTTGGTCCACCCAGCCTGTTGTTTTTCACAAAAGACGGCGAGCAGAATACACTGCGTATTTTAGGCGAAATGCACAAAGAAGAATTTATTGAACACTTGAATAAAGTGAAGGCGACCTTATAACGTTCTTATTGAAATAAACATATATCGAGTTTTAGTATGCTAATCGTTTGCGCCCATTGCCATTCCACCAACCGCATCCCTGAAGGCCGAAAAGCCAGCGAAGGCCAATGCGGAAAATGTAAGCAAACGATTTGGCAAGGCAAGCCGGTCGATCTATCCGAAAAACAATTTGCAAAATATACCCTCAAAAACGACATGCCTGTCGTCGTCGACTTTTGGGCCAGCTGGTGTGGCCCTTGTAAAGCAATGGCACCTGCCTATGAGCAAGTGGCACTGCAAATGAAAGACAAAGCTCTATTCGCAAAAGTAAATACCGAACATGCACAACAGCTCGGCACCCAACTGAATATTCGCAGCATTCCTACCCTAGCAGTATTTCGTCACGGCAAAGAAGTCGACCGCATCGCAGGCGCGTTGCCGGCCAATCAACTTCAGCAGTGGATTCAACAAGCGCTGTTAAAGATGCCTTCATAAATCATGACAAGCCTTGCGCTAAATCAATTAAAAATGTCAGCAAAAGCCTATTCTTAAATCAGACAGTAAACCACACAAGAATAGCTAAGTAAGGACATATAATGAGTATTGAAAATCATAGCCTGCATAACGAATTCCCTCAGCATAATGATCGAATTCGCGAACTTAAAATGAACGATCGCCATTTTGCTCGTTTATTTGATGAATATCATGACTTGGATCGTGAAATACGTAAGATTGAAGAAGGTACTGAAGCGTCATCAGATGCGCGCATTGAAGGATTAAAAATGCGTCGAGTACATTTAAAAGATGATTTACTCGGCATGTTAGAAACAACAGACGTTTAAAAACGATAGAATTCGACATAAAAAAAGGATAGATCACTCTGTGACTATCCTTTTTTTATGCATTGCAGTAACGCTATTTAAACACGGTGCTGACTTAAGCACGGCTAATAAATTTACGCTCTTCAACATTCACTTTAATCTTTTCGCCCATCGAAATATGCTCAGGTACCTGAACCGTCAAACCCGTGGAAAGAAGGGCTGGCTTAGTACGCGCGGTAGCAGAACCCCCTTTTAAAGAAGGATCAGTTTCAGTAATTTCAAGATCAACCGTTGCAGGAAGCTGCAAGCCTACGGGCAAATCATTAACGATAACGATCTGTAAACCTTCCGTTGACTCACTGATAAACAGCAATTCGTCTTCAATATTTTCTTTGTTCAAACTGAACGACGTATAGTCTTCATTGTCCATGAAAACGTATTCATCACCGTCAGAATAAGAGAAGGTAATGGGGCGACGGACCAAGTCAGCAAAGTTCAACATGTCAGAGTCTTTGAACGCCTCGTCAATCTTATTACCCGTCACGACATCGTACATACGCATACGATAAATACTACCACCAGAGCGGCCTTGTGGCACAGAGCGCTCGATGTCTCTCACCATGTATACGTTACCGTTATATTCAACGGCCGCGTTCTTTTTAATATCACTCGCTTTAGGCATTTTATGTAACTCTAAAATCAAAAATAAAAGGGTACTATAATCGGCTACTTAAGCAATAGCGAATAAACCCCCGATTAGGGTATATAAATAAGTGCAACCCAAGACAGAGGGCTACACAGCGCCCTGCTCAATCATCGCTTCAGAAACCCGTCTAAAACCAGCAATATTAGCGCCTAGAACAAGATTACCAGGCTGGCCGAACTCTATCGCAGTATCATGGGCCATATCGAAAATATGCTTCATGATGTCCTTTAACTTGCCATCAACCTTATCGAAGCTCCAATTTTGCATACTGGCATTCTGAGCCATTTCTAGCTGACTCGTCGCAACACCACCGGCGTTTGCAGCCTTTCCGGGTCCAAACGCGATTTTGGCATCGATAAAAGCATCCACTGCAACTTGTGTTGAAGGCATATTAGCCCCCTCACATACTAAAGTGCAGCCACTGGCTAATAAAGCGTGAGCATCACCTTCCGTTAATTCGTTTTGTGTCGCACAAGGAAAAGCCGCGTCTGCCTTGTAACGCCATACGGCATGACCGTCTTTAGGGTAATCATCCACAACCGTGTATTGCGCATCACTGTGCGTTTCTAAATATTTAGCCAAACTCTCACGATGCACTTCTTTTAAATCTTTCAATAGCGCAAGGTCGATGCCTTGTTCGTGATAAATGGTCCCACGTGAATCACTACAGCTAATGGGGACAGCCCCAAGGTGATACAGCTTTTCAATTGCATGAATCGCAACATTACCCGCACCAGAAATAAGACATTTTTTACCCTTTAAAGATTCCCCTCGCGCCTCCAACATGTATCCAGCAAAATACACAGCACCGTATCCAGTGGCTTCTCTACGGGCTAAAGAACCACCCCATAACAAACTCTTACCGGTTAATACGCCTTCGTAACGACCCGTAATACGCTTGTATTGACCAAACATATATCCAATCTCACGTGCACCCACACCAATATCACCTGCGGGCACATCGGTAGTAGGGCCAATATGACGATAAAGTTCGGTCATGAAAGACTGACAAAAGCGCATGATTTCTGCATCAGATCGGCCTTTAGGATCAAAGTTGGCGCCGCCTTTTCCACCACCAATCGCCAAACCCGTTAAGGCATTTTTAAAGATTTGTTCAAAGCCTAAAAATTTAATGATGCTCGCATTAACACTCGGGTGAAAACGCAAGCCACCTTTGTAAGGGCCCAGCGCGGAATTAAACTCGATGCGATATCCTTTATTGACCTGAATAGCGCCATTATCATCCATCCAAGGTACCCGAAACATAATTTGTCGCTCTGGTTCAACAATACGCTGAATAATAGCTTGCTGCTGATAGCGCGGTACTGATTCAAGCAAAGGCTCGATTGACTCTAAAACTTCCTCAACGGCCTGAAAAAACTCACATTGAGCAGGGCTTGTTCGCTTTAAATCGGAAATAGTTTGGTGGATATATGTCATAAAAAATTAGGCCTAAATGGATCGATAGAAAATATCTCTATGTAATTAACAAAAAAATCATCAGTAAATGAGACAATATTATAGATTTTTTTGCACAAGGTTTCAGCAGAGATGATTTTTAAGAGAAAG
>JBNMPQ010000144.1:0-7338 GCA_051276935.1 Oleispira sp.
TAATGGCGGCTATTTACCTGTCTGAATACGCATCTGAAAATGTACGCAAATATGCTAAACCTGCTTTAGAGGTTTTAGCCGGTATTCCAACCGTTGTGTACGGTTTTTTTGCGGCGCTCACCGTCGCGCCCTTTATTCGCGCCCTTGGTACCGATCTGGGCTTAGAAGTGTCTTCCGAAAGTGCCTTAGCCGCAGGCTTAGTGATGGGCGTGATGATCATTCCTTTTGTATCGTCTCTCTCTGATGATGTTATCAACGCGGTACCACAATCTCTACGCGATGGCAGCTATGGTTTGGGCGCAACCAAAAATGAAACGATTCGTCAGGTTGTTATACCGGCTGCGCTACCCGGCATTGTGGGTGCCGTCATGCTAGCCATTTCCCGCGCGATTGGTGAAACAATGATTGTTGCCATGGCAGCAGGCCTAGCCGCTAACTTAACCGCTAACCCTCTTGATAGCGTAACAACCGTGACCGTTCAAATTGTAACCTTGCTGGTAGGCGACCAAGAATTTGACTCTCCTAAAACTTTAGCCGCCTTTGCATTAGGCCTTGTGTTATTTATCTCCACGCTAGTATTGAACTTCGTCGCGTTGAAGATCGTACAAAAATATCGAGAGCAATATGATTGATTCTTCAGATACAACTATGACTACAAAAACGTTAACAACCCGTGAAAAGGTTGAAAAAAGTTTAGGCCGCCGCCGTGCTGCAGAAACTCGCTTCCGCTTTTACGGTATGGCGTCTGTTTTCTTTGGTATGTTATGCCTAGTGGTTTTATTTACCGATATTGCCAGCAAAGGTACCTCTGTATTTCAACAAACCAGCTTAACCACAGAGATCCTATTAGACAGTAACTACTTAAACCTAAATAAAGACAGCAAAATAGAAGAGATTCGTTTCGCAAACTTTGAAGGTTTAATTAAACGTCACTTTGCAAAAACTTTAAAACCCAAAAGCCGCAGTGAAAAGCGTGAACTGTTTAAATTGCTCAGCCCAGGGGCCGCTTGGCAATTACAAGAATTGCTATTAGCCAATCCAGCGGCGATCGATACAACGATTAGCATTGAACTATTAATGGACGATGATGTAGACCAATGGTTTAAACACGACCGAGATCTGTCAAAAGATGAAATTAACAACCGTCTTTCAGAGCAACAGTTAGTATGGTTGAACAACTGGATTGAAGCTGATCGCTTGGACACCCACTTTAATACGCTGTTCTTCACCAATGGTGATTCTCGCGAACCAGAACTTGCCGGTATTCACGGTGCTATTAAGGGTACGTTATTAACCTTAATGGTAACGCTAATATTATCTTTCCCAATCGGTGTTGCTGCAGCGATCTATTTAGAAGAGTTCGCACCGCGTAATCGCATGACAGAAATCGTCGAGATCAATATTAATAACTTGGCGGCGGTACCTTCAATAATCTTTGGTTTATTAGGCATGGCGATTTTTATTAATATTTTTGGTGTCCCACGCTCAACACCTTTATTAGGGGGCTTAGTATTAACCCTAATGACATTACCGACCATTATTATTTCAGCTCGCGCAGCGATTAAAGCTGTTCCACCGTCAATTCGTGAAGCGGCTTATGGCTTGGGCGCGTCGAAAAACCAAGTGGTTTTTCACCATGTATTGCCCTTAGCAATGCCGGGAATGCTGACGGGTACTATTTTAGGTATGGCACAAGCATTGGGTGAAACTGCACCGTTATTAATGATTGGTATGGTCGCTTTCGTAGTCGACGTTCCAGGGTTTATTAATGACCCTTCTACCGTATTACCAGTACAGATTTTCTTATGGTCTGATAGCCCAGAACGCGCTTTTTTAGAGCGGACATCGGGGGCTATCTTAGTTTTATTGTCATTTTTAATACTGATGAATACCACCGCCGTCATTCTGCGTCGTCGCTTAGAACGCCGCTGGTAACCTGATCGCTATCTTATTGTCATAGATAGCTGACAGGTTGATGTGCTGATACAAAGTACTAATAGCAAGTACTAATAGAAAGAATTGAAAGTGAGAATTGAAAATGAGTACGAATATGCAACTTATTGAAAACCACAAAACGACCGGCGTCCCGTTCAGCTCGAAAGCAAAGCTTTCAGCCCGTAACGTGGACGTTTTTTATGGCGACAAACAAGCAATTTATGACGTCAGTTTAGATATTGGTGCTAACGAAGTGATCGCCTTAATTGGCCCTTCTGGTTGTGGTAAGTCGACTTTTTTACGCACACTGAATCGCATGAACGATACGATTGATATTTGTAGCATTACGGGTGAGATTTTACTCGACAATGAGAATATCTATGGCCCTGATGTCGATACTGTACCGTTACGGGCTCGTGTGGGCATGGTATTTCAGAAACCAAACCCATTCCCTAAATCGATTTACGATAACGTCGCTTATGGGCCTCGTATTCACGGGTTAGCACAAAGCCGTGTTGAACTTGATGAAATGGTAGAAAAAAGTTTAAAACGTGCAGGGTTATGGAACGAAGTTAAAGATCGTCTTCACTCTCCAGGCACAGGGCTTTCTGGCGGCCAGCAACAACGTCTTTGTATCGCTCGTACCATTGCGGTTGACCCTGAAGTGATTTTAATGGATGAACCTTGTTCAGCACTGGATCCTATTGCGACGGCGAAAATTGAAGAGCTTATCGATGAGTTGCGAGAAAAATACACTATTGCAATCGTAACCCACTCAATGCAACAAGCCGCTCGTGTTTCTCAACGCACGGCTTACTTTCATTTAGGCCAATTGGTCGAAGTGAACCCAACCAATCAAGTTTTCACAACACCACAGCACGAGTTAACAGAAGCTTATATTACTGGCCGCTTCGGATAGCCCATCTTAATTAAGGAGAATAATAATGGATATGAATTTCAACCAGCACATTTCACAGCAATTTAATGCTGACTTAGAAGCTATTCGTAATCAAATGCTAGCGATGGGTGGCTTAGTACAGAGACAAGTTTCTGATGCTATTGACGCTATTTGCAGCGGCGATACCAGCTCTGCAGACAAGATCATTCAGCGTGAAGAAGACGTAAATGAAATGGAAGTGAGCATCGACCAAGAGTGTACCCATATTCTTGTTCGTCGCCAGCCTGCAGCCTCTGACTTGCGCATGGTATTAGCCGTATCCCGTGTCGTTCGTGATTTAGAACGCATGGGCGACGAAGCCGCTAAGGTGGCTATTCATGCCCTTGAAGTGGCGAGTGGCAACCAAGCGGGCTCTAAGATGTGCAATCAGTCAATTCGTCACATGGGCTCCGCCGTCGTGAAAATGACGTCTGATGCTTTGGACGCCTTTGCTCGTCACGACATAGAAGGTGCAATTGACGTTGTTCGTAGCGACAAAATGGTCGATGAGCAATATGCCTCTGCTATTCGTGAACTCAGCACTTATATGATGGAAGACCCTCGCTCTATTGGCCAAGCGATTAACATTTTGTGGATTTTACGTGCGATCGAACGTATTGGTGATCATGCTCGGAATATCAGTGAACAAGTGATCTATTTAGTGAGTGGTACCGATGTTCGCCATAGCTCATTATCAGAAATGGAAGAACAGGCACAAGGAGACGCTTAACCCTTTAAGCTGATCGGTTGTTTTGAACCTCTACTCGTCAAAAAAGCCCACGTTCTTGTGGGCTTTTTTGTTTTCGTCTATCTTCTCATCGTCAAAATCTCTTAATTGAAATAGTTTTAAATAACATTGATTGAAATCTAATCAGGATCAAAGTATTTTCAACATCAAAGATTCTCTGATATTTTTAATATAAGTTTCATAAATTTGAAATAATACCGACATATTGTCATATTTCTGTAACATACTTGAAACATAATCATCACGAATTTAAAAAACAACATAAGTAAGCTGCTTCATCTTAAGCCGCTTAACTATTTTAAAACGTAAAATGGAAATAATAATGAAAAAAACAATTTTATCATTGGCTATTGCAACTGCATTACCTGCTTTCGCTTACGCTGAAAAAGTAGAAGTTGAACTACCTGAGTTTTACGGAAAAATGAATGTTTCTGTGCAGAATACTCAAGAAGGCGATTCAAGTATTTCTGAATTAGTATCTAATGCTTCTCGCTTAGGTGTTAAGGGTAAGATTGACCTTAAGCACGGTTTACAAGGTGTTTATAAAGCTGAGTATGAAACACAGGTTGATGATGGCGATAAAGGCGGCCAAACATTCGCACAGCGTAATGTTTATGCTGGCGTAAAAGGCGGTTTTGGTCAAGTAATCGTCGGTATGTTCGATACTCCCTTGAAAAAAGCTCAAAAGAAAATCGACCTTTTCAACGATCTTGAGGGCGACATAAAAAGTGCAATCACAAAAAGTGATAATCGCGAAGCTAACTCTATTCAATACAATACGCCTTCAATATCTGGCTTAGTAGCAACGGTTGCTCACATCGCGTCTGAAGACGAAACGGTTAACGATGGTACTTCTAGTTCATTAACGTATGCCTACAAAACATACTACGCAGCAATCGCTTATGATACCGATGTAGAAGCTGATGGCATTGATGTAACCCGCTTAGTGGGTCAGTATTCTGTTGCGGGCATTACGTTGGGTGGCCTTTGGGAAACTCAACAGCAAAATGGCGATAACAAAGACGGCTGGGTTTACTCTGCGGCTTATAAGCTGACGTCTGATGTTAAATTAAAAGCTCAATATGGCGAATCTGATATCGCGAAAGATGATGCTAAAACCTATAGCTTAGGCGTTGATTATAAACTAGCCGAAGGTGCTAAAGTTTATGCTTTTGCAACTGACGAAGAATTCGGTGATGATAGCAGCAACGAATACTACGGTGTTGGTTTAGAATATAAATTCTAATTAGACGGATTTATAAATGCTCTACGTTAGCGCTAAAAGCTAACGTTAGAATTTAAAATTAAAAAAGGGGCTTCTATTACACATAGAAGCCCCTTTTTTATTGCTTAATATCTAAAAGTTAAAAAAACAGTAAATGCCTATTAACTTTGCTTATCTCGAATACGCTCTGCAGGAATAACAAAACTGAAACAACTGCCAAGGCCGAGGGTTGATTCAATTTTTAAAGTAGCATCATGATGCTCTAAAGCATGACGAACAATCGCCAAGCCCAAACCAGAACCGCCTACGGTTGACTCTCTTGATTCATCAACCCGATAAAAACGTTCAGTCAAGTGTGCTAAATGATTCGATGCAATGCCTTCACCTTTATCCGATACCGCAAACTCAACACCTTGCTGTGTCTTATTAATACTGATATTAATCTGTGCAGCTTGCCCTTCTTTGCGCCCGTATTTAATCGCATTAGTAATTAAGTTGCTCAGTATAGAACTCATTTCGTCGGCAAAACCAAGTATTTCTATCTCTAAACTGCAATCACTATGAATTTCAGAAACCGGTAATTTTTCACCGTTTAAAGCAATAGGAATATAAGCTTTTAGCTGATCAATACTAATCGCGCACAAAGGTTGAAATTCAAACCATTCGCTACCGATACCCGCATTATTACTTTCTAATTTAGATAAGTGTAATAAATCATTCACCAGGCTTTTCATTCGATCGCCCTGCTCACTCATTTGCTTCACGGCCCGCGAGATACCCGGATTCGTATCAGCATCACTTAACATTTCTAAATAACCACTAATAACGGTTAAAGGTGTGCGTAATTCGTGAGAGACATCCGCGATGAAGTTCTGTCGCATTTTCTCAACACGCTGTCGTTCAGTAACGTCTCGTACCATAATGATTTTTTGATTGATACTGAATTGTGTTACTTGGACTTGAACCATTAAATTTAAATTATGTGGACTTTCGAGTTCAATGGGTGCGCTATAATCACTTTCGTTAAAATAGTTAACAAAGCGCGGAGCACGAATCAAGTTGGTAATGTGCTGGCCTTTGTCCGTATCGACTCTTAGCCCCAATAAGCGACAAGAGGCGCGGTTAAAACCCGTCATATAACCCATTTTATCAACGATCAATACACCGTCTTGTAGAGATTCAATTCCTTGAGTGATCCGTTTAATTTGCTTATTTTTTTTAGCAATCTTTTTATTTAACTGCCTCTCACGTCGACGCAGAATATCAGCACTGTAGCCAACCAACCCGCTGTCTTGAGGCGCCGGACCTTTGTTATTACTCCATTGAAAGAGTTCATTCAAACGTTTCAACATTAAGAGCTGAGACACAATTAAACCGATAAAAGCCCCCCAAAAAGGTTGCTCAAAAGACATGCCTGCGGCTGTTGCCAAAGCAACAATTAATACAATGCGTAAAAGCTCACGCTGCCAAGCTAGTTGCTGCAAAATACTGCATCCTTACAACGTTATTAAAGGCTAAAACTTCTTAGGTTAAAAAGTCATTATGATTTAAAGTCTTCGGCCGAAAAGCGATACCCTGCTCCTCGTACTGTTTGAATCATCGTGTCATGATTCAGTATCGATATACTTTTGCGTAAACGACGAATATGCACATCGACGGTTCTATCTTCTACGTAAACATTGCCACCCCAAACTCGGTCGAGCAATTGTTCACGGGAGTATACGCGCTCAGGGTGCAACATGAAAAACTCTAACAGGCGAAATTCAATCGGGCCTAAACTCAATGCATTCCCAGCGATACTCGCTTTTTTAGCAGAGCGATCCAATACAAGTTGTCCAGCCGAAAGGCCTTTACCCTCTGTGTCGGTATGACCTCGGCGCATTACGGCCTTAATCCTCGCCAATAACTCTCTAGGAGAAAAAGGTTTCACTACATAATCATCAATACCAGCATCAAACCCTTTAATCTTAGCGTCTTCATCCGATTTAGCGGTTAATAAAATAATGGGGATTTCAGCAGTATTCTCTTCTCGCTTAAGACGTTGCGCTAACTCGACGCCTGTCATCATTGGCATCATCCAGTCGGCTAATATCAAATCGGGGGCTGTATCGAGCACCATTTGATAAGCAATTTGACCGTTGGCCGCACGTTTAACCTGATAACCCGCCATTTCTAAGCTGGTCATAATCATCTCGGCGATCGCTTGCTCATCTTCTACGACTAATATAGTAGCGCTAGCCATAATGCTCCAATTGTACAAAAGTTAATTGAATAGAGTGTGACAGTTTTATGAATATTTCCTAGCACTTTTATACTATTTGTTAGTAACTCATTAAACAAAAATGCGCTTAGCTATTGCTGCTAGGCGTGTTCATCTATGATCAACCAAACACTTCAAAAGTGCTTTTTCTAGTATTTTTTTATCCAAGGCCTGATTATGAATTATTTCAATGCGACTCTGTTGCAATTTCCTTGTCGGCATTTCGGTAAAAA
>JBNMPQ010000145.1:0-7325 GCA_051276935.1 Oleispira sp.
GAATATCGGCGCTGCATGCAAATAGACCGTACCTTCTTGCATGTTTAGCTCGTGGGCATTCGCAACCCCTCCCACATATAAGTTGGTATGCGATAGCATTACACCCTTGGGAAAGTCCCCTGTACCTCCAGTATAAAAAATGCTCGCAAGATCATCACCGGACCGACCGGCGTCTGCTGCTGGAGCACTGGACGCCACGATACCTTCGTAGTTTTGCATACCATCAGGTGTCTCTCCGTCTCCACAATAGATGATGGTTTTAAGACCTGGAACCTGGGATTTGAGCTCTGCTGCAACGCCCTTAAAAGCGTCATCCACGATAAGAATTTCAGCACTAGCATCATTCAATGCATAGGCACACTCAGCGGCGGCCCAACGGATATTCATTGGCATCATTACTCCGCCACCCCAGACAGAAGCAAAATAATATTCAATAAATCGGTCAGAGTTCAATGACAATAGCGCGACCCTATCCCCCGACTTCATTCCCAGCTTTTGCAAGCCTCCTGCCAGTCACGAAACGCGATCTTGCATCTGGGGCCATGTTTGTTGCCTGTTCTCATAAATGGTTGCTATGCCTTTAGGATTAACTTGCGCTGCGCGTCTAAGAATAGATGTAATTTGCATTAAGTAATGACCCCAGAGTGTAATTTTTATATTTATCGCTATAGATTAATATTTTTTCATCAAAGACAGTAGATTCAAATTTAAAACAACTATAACTTTCAAAAACTTGTACTGGCATTACCTGCATATTGGAAATTAATTCCCCTTAATAATAGGAGTCGTAATTCACAACACAAAATAGATGTATTTTTGATACACTCTAGCTCTAGTTTTTTATGAGACCGCTCTTGTAGCAAGATACATCATGGCAAAAAATAAACGTGACATTCCAAATTTTCAGCTCCCCATTATTGAGACACACTTTCATTTAGATTATTTAAAAGAAGGCTCGACGGAAGACATTCTAGCAAAAGCACGTTTGCTGGGGGTGGAACGCTTTATGACCATTGCCGTCTCCCCCGATAATCTAGAGAAAGTCATTGCGTTAACAGAGAATCATGACGATGTTTATGGCACGTTAGGCATTCATCCCCACGATGCAGAACTCTACAATGACGATGTCGAAGCCATTATTCGCCAAAAACTTGCACCTGATACCCGAAGCGCTAAGCTGCGTGCAGTGGGTGAAATCGGTTTGGATTATTTTTACGATAACGCTGACCGAAAAATTCAACGGGATGTATTTGAACGCCAATTACAGATAGCGGTAGATTATGAACTGCCTGTCGTAATTCATACCCGCGAAGCCGATGACGATACTCAAGCAATTTTAAACAACTTTGCGCCTAAAATGGCCAAGAAAGGAGTAATACACAGCTTTACTTCTGGTATGGAATTAGCACGTTTTTGTGTTGGCCAAGGGTTTAATCTAGGCATCAATGGCATCGTGACGTTTGGTAAAGCAGATAACGTACGTGAAGTTGTTGCGGATACGCCGCTAGAAAAGCTGCTATTAGAAACCGACTCCCCTTTCTTAACCCCAATGCCTTATCGTGGTAAAGAAAATGCACCGTGCTATTTGCCGTTTATCGCAGAAAAAATTGCAGAAGTTAAAGGCATAACCGTCGAAGAAGTATTAAAACAGTGTTATTCAAATTCGATCGACACTTTTTTTAAGGACTGATTTTAAACGCTAACGTTGAAGGTTAATTTAAAGGGCTAGCCTCAGGAAATTGTATGCCCAAGACCACAGGATCGTGGTCAGATGAACGATACATATCTGGGCTGCCATAAATATCGACCGATGGATGCTTATGGCCATTTCCCTCCATGCTGTAATCTAACAAAACGTCTTCTAAAGAGTTAATGTGCCAGCTGTCTACGCTTTTTATAAACGGTAAAAATTCCGAGTTGGCTAAAGCATGATCAAGATTCCCTAGCAAGCCTCTAAAACTGTAGGAGAAACTGGGTAATACTTGTTTTATAGCCTGATTTTTATTTAAAAACAGTGTCTTATTTGGAAACCAATCTTTGCTTAAAAACTGAGGAGCATACTTTAAATTTTCAAAACCAGCCTCATATAAAACCAACAAAGGCTCTTCTTTGCTATAAGCATTAAGGTCTCCCAATATAAGTGTTGGCAGTGATGAATATTCTGACTGTTTTAAAAAATCAGCCAAAGCCAGTGCCGCACGATAACGGGTTACATTGCAGTTGCCCTGCAACGCATCGACTTCAACTTCATTACAAGGCCTTCCCTTTGCTTTAAAGTGATTGACCGCAATGACAAAATTCTGCTGATTGAATTTAAACGTTTGAATTAAACTGGGACGGTTACGGCGATCATTAAACAAGGCATTTTTTGAACGACGAGAATCTAATACTCTAGCCGCTCCACTGAGTGATACTTTCTGTGGCCGATACAACAATCCGACTGAAATAACATCTCGACCCAGCTTACCTTGTGTTAATTGTTTAATCGCGGGCTTTACATACTGGTACTGTGGTTTTGAGTCTGATTGAGCATAAAAGTAAGATTTATTGTTAGTCTTAATTTTATAATTCAGCGATTTAGTTAAACTGTTTATTGCTGAATATTGACCATAACCATCGTTTTCAACTTCCATTAAAGCGATGATATCGGCATCCATAGCCAACAGAGCCGATGCTATTTTTTCAGTTTGCAAAGTAAACCCAGCAACACTTTTTGCGCCTCTGGCGGTTGGAAAACCCCCGTTGTTCTGTTCATTTTTTTCGGCATCACCATTAAAATAATTTCCTAGATTCATACTCGCGATGATCAAATTTGAATTTTTGTAAATACTCGGGGTTGTCGTTCTTGGATAAGCCGTTTGTATTGCAATGCCTGCTGTATTGTCTGGAATAACGATATAGTGGTCATCATAGGCGTGTAAGATACCTGAAATATGATTCACTCGATCACTGACTCTAATGGAGTTGTGGGCAGAATATCCTTCTGCAGTAGGGTAAGGTATAAACTTAGGGAATGCCCTTGCGCTGCCATCGTCAACTAACAAGTAATCTAATTCTTTTTTTAGTAACGAACTTGCCTTACCTTTTCTCAATTGAACCGGTGACCACAACTCAGTAGGTTGAATATGCAACTGAGATGAGACTGCAAACTGACCATAATTTCCTAATCCATAACCCGCACCGTGCAGGTCACTGATGACTAACGTTTGAGGCAGTATTATTCTCATCCCTTCTTTGGCTTCAAGTTGCAACAAAGAAGACACGGGCAGAAGGATCTTTTCTGCTTTAGGAAGTTTAAGACCACTATCACAAATTCTTATCGCCTTAATCTTTTTAACTTCTGTGAGACCCTTGTATTCTTCTACTTGAGCCAATAAACGAACACGCTGTCCTGACTTTACAGGCTGGCCTTGGTGATACACAAAAATGCCTGTCGATTTAGATGCTAATGCAAAATGTGATGCTTTACTTGAGGTATTAGATGAATCTTGCTCCTGAAGCCAAAAGCCTCGATATTGATTCTTACCTTGTAAAACCAGTGTCACAACCCCTTCGGTAATAACACTACGCCCAATTAACGGCGAAGAAAATCCGGCACCTTGAATATCGCTAATAGAATAAAATTTTTCATCCTTAAAATCACCACAGATACCCAACACATCGTTGGATGAGGCCAATACTGAGTGACTGAAACCCACACTAACGCTTATACCGATAATGATGAAGCAAGGTAACGCTGCGGTTAAAGTAACAGCAGACCATAACCACTCACTACATGAATCATTACCGTCGACTCGACAACAAGTATTGATACGATGTAGTAAGCAGCTAAACATTAAAAACCAACAGGATAAATAATATAATCTTGAAATCCTGTCGTCACTTCTATAGTGCCACTCAAATCAGAATCAAGATCATTATCACCAGAATCAACAATCAACGGACGTCCTTCTAAAGCACTTATTTTTGCTTTAGTTGAAATCACTTTAAGATTGCCTTTGCCCAATTTTTTTAGAACTGCTGCACTTAACTGCTGGTTACCGCGACCAATAATATGACCTTGCCCACCAATAACACTAATCACGGCTTTGCCAGGGTATTGATCAAGGAAAGCTAAAATATCCGATTCGCTCACATCATTTTGTAGTAACTGATGATTAAGCACCACATCAATTCCTAACAAGGTATTTTCAAGTTGTAGCTCATCCATAACCGCCAAAGTTGTTTTTCCTGAACCGATAAAATAAAGTACGTCATTTTCCATACCTTCAACAATATCGGCGGCAATATCCTGTAAAACTAATTCCTCTACCTCTACTCCACCCTGCTTGACGCTTTGCACGAACTGCCCCGCTTGAGGAACTCGCATTTCGCCATAAAACTTAGCTTTAACAATATTGTTTCTAAAAGCTTCTTCGTCAATGTCTCTCACATCGTGAGCTTTCACATCAATTAACTCGCCGCGCACCAGCTGTGCGATGACTTCACCCGCCGCCTTAGGGGTTACCGCATAGACTGCAGAATGAATTTTAACGCCAGCAGGAATACCCAATACTGGAATAGTGTCTGCCACGACACTGCAAATATCCCTTGCCGTACCATCCCCACCCGCGAATAAAATAATATCGACATTTTTATCGAGTAACTGTTGTGCTGCATTACAAGTATCTTCTGCTGACGTATTTATCAAAGCGATATTGTCTAACACCTGATAATTAAACCCCATATCGGCAACGAGATTCTCTCCCATTGATTTTGGGCACGTTATAATTTTAATTTGATCTTTAATCGGCACTAAAACCCTTAAAGATAACGCTGCACGATCACTGGATTTGCATTGTGCTCCCCGGAACAGTGCTTCTTTAACGATCTCAGCGCCGTCACTGCCCTTTAAACCAACACTGCCTCCGATCCCCGCAAGTGGGTTAATAATGAGCCCTAAGGTCAGCACATTTTTCTCCTAAACGTTCGAATAAAGTTTCAAATAAACCATAAATTAAACATGAATTAACCAATAGGATAAATCATGAAATAGATAAGGGTTAGCCGAGTAAAAACGGCTGTTATAAGATGTAATTTAAACTACAGCCAATCCGTTATTTTTATGCCTATACCAATACGCTCCTGGTACTGATTATAATCAATCAAACTTTCACCATAACCATTAAAATATTGAATAAACCCTTTGATATTACCTGGCAAGGGATATGTCCAATCTAGTTCAATAGAACCTAAGTTTTCATCAAAATTAAGATTATTACGTATTGTGGCTGATATGCTGTGATTGCCTATTTTACTTAAATAAAACACATCACCGTACCCCAAGAAATTGGTAATATCTGGATTGTCATTGTCGGTAGGATCCATAGGATCTGCTTTTGATGTCTCAGGGAGACGATACCAAGCCCGCACATACAACAATTTATTGGGCCATATTTTTGTTGTGCCCAATATAATTCTATTCCAACTACGAGATAAATTGCCTAGCTGGCCATTGGATTGATGATTAAAGGAAAGCGTCCAATAATCAACCCATTTCTCAAGAGCCTTAAAACCTAAAATTATTTCAGGCTCATGATTAGTTTCTCGAAATAAGGCTGAAATATTGTCATTATAAGACTGCCAAAATGATTTGTTAGTATACGCAACCGCAAGAGAACTGAATTTACCTAAAATATTGTCTGCGACGACAAATTTAACACTCAACTGAAATACAAATTCGGTATGATCAAATCCTGGGTTTTGTTCTACTTCATTGTCATCCGCGGTCACCGCACTGTAGAAGATCTCTTGCTCCTCTTGATTGATTTTTGTCTGGTATGACAAAGGCATAAAATAATTGGGTCTATGAGGCAATAAAACATAAGGGCTACGAGCCGCCAGTCGCTCTGCCTGCAGTTTTTCAATCAGCCCTGGGTATTGATACATAAATTCAGAGAACTCATCATCTGCAATAAAATCTACCTCTCTAGACTTTGTCTTCAGTGGCTTGACCTCTACCACTTCCTCAATTTCAGTAACAACAACATCCACCAGCTCAGCAAGCATTTGAGTAGCTGTTTCTGTTTCTGTTTCTGCATAGGAGTAGGGCAGACATATCAACATCAAGCTAAAAAAAATAAAATGCACTTTAATAATATCCACCCACCACCCCTTCCGTAATATATTAGTTGATCAAGTAATCAGACATTTTCTTCAATAACAAACCGAATCGACAGAGCAATTAGTGCACTATCGATTAAATTTCTGCTATAAGTATAACGACTATCCATAGCAGAATATTTATTTTTTAATGATGAACTACTATCTGATCGGTCTAGGCAGCAATATACAACCAGAACGTAATATTTCCAGAGCTTGCAAGGAAATTGCTAAATATCTGGATATACTTAATCAGTCTCCTGTTTTAATCAATCCCCCTTGCGGAAATACCCTCAATTTCACTTTTCATAATCAAATACTGCTTATAAATAGCCTTAAAACAGCGTCTGAATTGAAGTCTCTATTCGAAAAAATTGAAATAGAACTGGGAAGAGAGCCTAAGTGCCCTGAAAGAAAATTCAAAGATCGTACCATCGATATTGATATATTAACCCAAACTAATACGGCTCAAGAGGCGCTTACGACACCTCTAAAAGAGACATATAACCAAAAAATAATGCACGACTGGCAACCATCTTCCTCTCACTAGGGTCCGTGCTAAGAAAATTGTTGTTCGTAATGATTTATATTAGCTCGGCCACCGTCTATTTTTAAAATAGATCCAGTAACCGCTTTAGCATTATTTAAATACTCGACGCCCTCTAAAATTGCCCCATAACCCAACTCACGCTTCAGTAAACTTTGAGACAACACTTTATTACGATAAGCATCGTTGTGCTGAGGCAAAAACTGTATCGGGCCCGGTTGAATGACATTCACTCGCACATTAGGGGCTAAGCGCTGGGAATAACTTAAACATAAGCTTTGCAAACCGGCTTTCGCGGCGCAGTAACTGGCAAACCTTTGGTTTGGTTTCTCCACATAGATATCAGTAATGCCAATGATACTGGCATTTTCAGAATAGTTAGCCATTAGCCCACGAGTGAGCGCGTCTACTGACAACACATGAACAGACATCATATCCTGCTGTACCTGCCACCGTTCAAGCAAACTTGCTTGAGGATCATCTGGAATGAAGTACGATGCATTATGAATCACACTATCCAACGGCCAGTTCAACTGATTGATATCAGCGACCAAAGTACTGACGTGCATAACGGATGTTAGATCTGCCTGAAGAGCAATATAACGTTGTTGCTGCGACCACTTGTCCTGCTCAAGCT
>JBNMPQ010000146.1:0-7238 GCA_051276935.1 Oleispira sp.
TCTTTATTTAAAAAAAATACTACTTTTTGCTTGGCTGGTTGTGAATTCCATGCCATAAAAATAAAGCAACAACAATTATAATACCCGAAGTATTGGCCACGATATCAGCCAGCGACATAAATCGTGACGGTACAAATGATTGTAAAAATTCCATTGAAGCCCCGTAAAATGCAATAAAAATACTCAACTGTATAAAAGTTTTTCTCTTGGTCGTGCAACCTGCGGCGATAACCGTAAATAAACCATAGAAGGTAAAGTGCATGACTTTATCAAAATGCTCAATCGGTTGCGGACCTCCCCCGGTTCGTAACGAGGCCCATACAACTAATAGCGCGTACAAGGCGAAGGCGATACGGAAGGGGATTGGGTATTGTGATAAAAGGGTCTTAATCATTACGTCTTATTCGCGACTGTGTTTAAAAGGAAGGTGCTCGCCAGCTTGGGTCGCGTAGTCTTGTATATCTAGTTGTTCTTCTTTAAGGAAGTCATTAATCGCTTGGCTAAACTGCGGGTGTGCAATCCAGTGTTGGCTATGGCAGATCGTCGGCTCGAAGCCGCGGCTGATTTTATGTTCCCCTTGGGTACCAGGATCAAAGTGGCTAATATCATGCTCAATACAATATTCGATACCTTGGTAGTAACAGCATTCAAAATGCAAGCTATCGAACTCTTCTAAGCAACCCCAATAGCGGCCATAGAGATTGTCTGCATCTTTAAAATACAGAGCATTGGCAACGATACTGTTTCGATGGTCACCCTGATGCTTATCTTCACCTGTTGCTGGGTATTGAGCTTGAACCAGTAATAGCTGATCAGGCATTGTTTGCAGAATCTGTTGAAAAAATGACAGCGTAAGATAACCGCGCATATTGCGCTTAGCATAAGTCAATTGGTAGCAATGGTAAAAGTTTTCAATATCTTCGGGTGTGATGTCATTAGCGACTTTTTTATTAAAAATAAAGCCCGCTTCAAGAAGTTTTGAGCGTTCTTTTTTAATATTTTTGCGTTTGCGGCTGGTGAACTTTTCTAAGTAATGAGAAAAGTCAGTAAAGCGATGATTTAAACCCTTTTTATCAAGGTCGTTATCATTGAACCAATGAAACTGACAGCTTGTGCGTGGCATCACTTTACTGATGGGATAATCTAATAACGTTTCATTTTCTAACGTCTTGTGTGCTAACGATTTATGACTAAACGAGTCAGGAAATAAACAATGCCAACCAGAGAAATTATTATGTTGGCAATAATGCGTTAAACCTTCTGCGATTTGTTGGTAATACTGTTCGAGTTGCTGAGGATTTCCTCGACTTATAAGTCTGGGGCCCGTGGAGGGCGTAAAAGGTATTGCCCACACCAATTTGGGATAGTACTTTAGACCATTACGTTCGTAGGCCTCAGCCCAGCCCCAGTCGAAAACATATTCACCATAGGAATGTTGCTTTTGGAAAACGGGAGCAATGGCGAGTATTTTAGACTTTTCGTTTTTTACATCTGAGGTTTCAAGAACCGCATAGCTAGGAATCCAGCCACTATTCAGGGCAATGCCTTGATTTACCGAATCAATGCATTGGTTGTCTTCTAAAGCAGCTAAAAATTCAAAACGTAAAAAGGGATTGTCAGTATTTGATAGGCCCTGCCAAGTTTCAACACCCACCTTATGGATGCTATTAACAAACCGAACGGTGTTATTCATATGCTACCGTTTTCTCTCATAGTTAGATGCGCCATAAATAATAGTAATATTCTGTTGAGTACAAAAGTATTAAAATTGAACCTTATTCATGGCTAGTGTGCAGAATATTTGCTTTGAATTCAATTCATCTACTGTTACTCTCACATTCTTTCAGGTGCCCGCGTTGATTTTTTGTTACGCAGGATAATCGGGAAACAGGTGAAATACCTGTACTGCCCCCGCAACGGTGAGGAATGTTAATAAATATTAGCTTTCTGAGTCCGGAGACCGGCCTGTTAATACATGATATATCAGGCGGGGTGACCCTGAAACGCATGACAGAATTAATTTTCCTATGGATTTATTATCATCTTTGATGTTAATCACCGTTGTAGAATTTTTGCTGCACGCTTAATCCCTCGCTATTGCACAATTAAAGACACCCTTTAAATGCACTTTTAGCTCGAGGAAGGCACATGCCTGCAATACTCCGATTTTTTCTATTGCTTATCTCTGCAGTAGGTATTAACACGCTTATTTTTTCGATCCACAGCTCAGCAGCAGACACATCCTCGTCGTCTACAAATACAGTGTCGAAAAATATTGTTGCCTTTGTTTCTGATCGTTCCAGCGGCAGCTTAGTGGTCGCAGCCCATCGTTTCTTAGATCTCAATCCTCAGCATACCATTGATATTCGCTCGGTCAGTCAAATTAATTTGATGAATGACGAGGAGTTGAGGGGGTTAGTTGCGAAAGCGGATACGCTTTTGATGGCCGCAATTTTTGCGGAACCGGTAGAGCGCCTTCTTAATCTTAAATACCCTAACCAGCAAATACGTGTTGTGATTAATGGCGATCGTCGTTTATTAAGCTTGAACAGTGACCCGTTAAATCAGTATCAAACCGGGTTATTTGATATTTTATCTAATGACCAAAAGAAATCTTTATTTAAACGCCTAACACAGGCAGAGCAGGGTAATTATTCCAAGCAGTTAGCCGATCAGCAAAAAAAATGGCCACAGTTTACTTATTGGTTGCAGGCACGAGGCTATTGGCAGAATCGCAGTGATGAAAACCGTTTTTCATTGTTCACATTGTTGAGTAATGGCAGTATTACACTAGAAGATGGCGCAGTAAAAAATGACACAAAGTATTGGCCCGAAATACAAGCCGCGGAAACATTACGCTTTTATCTGAACAGTAAACATAAGAAAACTCAGCAAGAACTGACTGCATTCGTTAAACAATCCTTTGTTGAAAAGAAAGCCAAAGCGACAGTCTATATTCTTGATCACGATACCGGTGATCGCCCTGGGGATTGGCAGCTACACCAACGTCTTTGCCAAGCTATGTCGGCCAACGAACGTTCTGAAAAAATAAATTGCATATCTGTTCTATCCGCCTGGGGTGATGCCAGTATAAATGCTGTTAGAGCCATTAAGGACATAAGCCAGCAAAGTACTCAGCCGTTTGCGATTATTTCATTACAAGATTTTGTTGTCGGTGGAGGGGATGGTCGTGAGCAAGTAAGTGATTTATTTACTGAGCTTAATGTTCCGGTCTTTAAAGGCATTCGCGTGACTGAATTAAACAGTGCGCTGTATGATTTATCCAGCCAAGGGCTTCCTGCCGATAGTGTGCACTATCGAATTGCAATGCCTGAACTTCAAGGCATTGGTCAAGCGCACGTTCTGGCACTTGCGGCTGCTACAGACATTGATACTGTGACAGGCGCACAGGTTTCCAAAACTGAACCCGTATCGATTGAAATTACACGTTTAGTCAATCGCATTCAGAAATGGTTCGCCTTGAAAACAAAAGCCAATAAAGATAAAAAAGTCGCCATCGTTTTTTATAACCACCCTCCAGGTCGCCATAACATTGGGGCCGATAACCTAAACGTTCCTGATTCGCTATGGGAAATGCTTAACGAGTTAAAGCAGCAAGGGTATGACTTAGGGCCAAAAGAAGATTTTCCTGTTAATGCTGAAGCATTATTAGATGTTTTGCAGAAAAAAGCGGTGAATTTACCGGAAGACGCTAGAGCCTTACAAGAGATGTCGGGGCTTGTTCATAATATGACAGCAGAAAGCTATCAAGCTTGGTTTGAAACATTGCCTCAACCGGTACAAAAAGAAATGGAGCAAGGGCCATTAGGCTTTATGCATCAGCGAGTTGAGCATTTTCTATTTGGCTCAGGTCACGATTATCTATTAGAGCTTTCACAACCAGAACGTCAGCGCATTTTAACTGAACTCTATGAAATGATGGATTCAACCATGCATGATTTGCATCACGCCCTTGATGGTATTCGTCATAAAGGTCGTGAGCGCGCGTTGAATTTATTAGATCAGCTTGAAGAAGTTTATGGGATCCTAATTGATACGCAAAAAGCAGACATCAGTGCTTATCGCGAGAGTAAAAAAACGACGAATGGCTGGCAACAGGCTGATAAACTTCAGGCGGCTATTTTAGACATGCATATCGAAGGTATACGTGGCTGGGGTGAAGTACCGGGCAGAACCATGGTCTGGAATAATAAATTACTCATTCCGGGTGCGCAGTTTGGTAATGTATTTTTAGGGCCGCAGCCGCCACGTGGCTGGGAACTAAATGAAGAATTATTACACGCCAATATGTCATTTCCACCACCGCATCAATATTTAGCGTTTTATAAATATTTAGCCAAAGATTTTTCTGCTGATGCATTGGTTCATGTGGGTCGGCATTCAACCTATGAATTTTTACCTAAGCGCGGTGTGGGATTATCGGCAATCGATTATCCGTCGATCGTGGTGCAGGATATTCCCAGTATTTACCCGTACATCGTTGATGGCGTAGGTGAAGGTATTCAAGCCAAACGTCGCGGTATTGCGATTATGGTTGATCATTTAACACCGCCACTGGCGATTACAGAATTGTATGATGGTTTGTTGCAGTTACGTCAGTTGATTGAGAGTGCAGAAGCCGCCAGTGATGAAACGACACAGAAAAAAGCCATTAAAGCGTTACGTCATAAGATCGATGTATTGAATTTACGGGATGAATTGATCGCCAGTATGGACGAAGAATTGGTTGTGCGTGGGGTTGGTTTTAGTGACGTTGATGATGACTTTTTATTGCATGAAGTTGGGCATTACTTAACGCACCTCCAAGAAGAATTTATGCCGTTAGGTCTGCATGTTTTTGGCCGCGATTGGAATAATGAGTCGATCGACACCATGATGACGTCGATGGCCGATGGCGACAATTTGCTTAATAAAGATCAAGGTGCGATCCGTAAATCATTAATAATATCCCCTAAAGCTGAAATGAACGCGTTTATTAATGCTTTAAATGGAGGTTTCGTGGCGCCGGGTAAAGGTAATGATCCTATTCGCACGCCAGAAGCATTACCGACAGGGCGTAATTTTTATGCCCTTGATGGCAGCTTATTACCGACTCAACTGGGCGTGGAAATTGGTCAGCAGTTAGCGCAAAAAGCTCGTGATGAAAATACGGTTGTTTTTAAGAAAGATAAAGCAGGTAATCATACCTTTGCTGAAAAAGAAGCGATTATTTTATGGGCATCTGATGCGGTGCGTGATGAAGGTGCCATGATTGCGTTTGGCTTGGATATGCTTGGAGTAAAACCGGTTTGGAATAGTCGTGGGATTCTAAAAGGTCTTGAGTTATTACCACTGGACAAAAAGCGTACGCAGCGTCGTGACGTATTATTCACCAGTTCGGGGTTGTTTCGTGATCTGTATGGTTCGCAATTAGAGCTGTTGGATAAATCGGTGCTATTAGGGCTTGCGGCCAGTCGTGCAACGATTAATGAACAATATCCTGCGCTGACCTTGATGCTGATCCAGGCGTTAAAACCTATTGATGATTTAGTTGAGGCTTTAGACTTAGGAACCGGCGATGACTCTAAAGCGAACCCCGAAAGAGTTTGGGATAACGAAAGTCTGAATCAAAACCTAATCGCCCGTAATTGGGTCTATGAAGCGAAGGCATTATTAATTGCTCACCCTGAAGTGAATGTGAATATATTAGCTCGTCAGGCCAGTTTGCGAGTATTCGGAACCGCACCGGGTGCATATGGTGCGGGCGTAAACCGATTAGCTGAACGCTCGGGTGCTTGGGATGATCGCAAGCAGCTCGGTGAGGTTTTCATTAAACGTATGGGACACGCTTATGGTGTTAACTCTGAAGGCTTTAATAGCGGCGCAGGCGCACAGAACTTATTTAAATCTCAGTTGAATAATGTCGGTAATACTTATTTAGGTCGCGCCAGTAATTTATACGGCCTAATCGATAATAACGATGCCTTTGATTATTTGGGGGGGTTAAATTTAGCGATTGAAACCGTGACAGGCAAGCAGCCCGATAGTTTTGTTATTTCTCATGCTAATAATCAAAATTTAAAAATGGATCCATTAGAAGTTGCGTTATTAGGTGAATTACGTGGCCGCTTTTTGAATCGTCAGTGGATCGAGCCTTTAATGAAAGAAGGTTATGCCGGTGCACGCACAATGGGCAGCGAGTTTGTTGAATACTTGTGGGGTTGGCAGGTAACCAGTCCTGAGATTATACAATCTTGGGTATGGGAAGAAGTTAAGTCGGTTTATATCGATGACTCACTCAATGTCGGCTTGGACGAATTCTTAAAAGAAAGTTATAACGTGCATGTTCAAACTAATATTCTTGCAGTCATGCTGGTGGCGATTGAAAAAGATTTTTGGCAAACCGATGAAGCAACTAAGCAGCAATTAGCCGAAGCGTTTGCGAAAAATATTATTGAAAAAGGTATTCCGGGTAGTGGTCATACTCATGCTAATCATCCCATTTATGATTTTGTGAAGCCGCTGTTAGACGCTGAGCAGGCGAATAAACTAGAGCAAACGTTGGCGGCGAGTCGGATGAATTATGATGAGGTTAATCAAGACAATAGCCCAACACGTATTCAGGAAATCGACCTGCAGCAACCCGAGCAGGAGTCAGAGCAGCAGCAAAAAGAAACACAAGCTGAATCGCAATCAGAGCAAGTCTCTGAGAATTCAGAATTGGACGGCGTCGATAATTATTTATATGCCGTATTCGCATTTGCTTTATTGCTGATGTTTGCAGGCTTTGTTCGTTCGCGTCGCTTATAAAATATTAATTAAGCATTCGTTAATAAGAAAAATTAGAAGGTAGTTATTATGTTTTCGTCTATTTCGCTTAATTTAATGCATCAGATAACGGGGTTTTTATTAGACCCAGTGGTATGGGGGTTATTATTTTTTATTGCGCTAGCGGTGTATGAAACCGGCCTTGCATTAGGTGAGCGTTTTGGTGGTATTCAACGCATAGCCGATACTTTAGGTCTTGCAGGTCTACGTCAGGCTGGGAAGCGCCGCATTGAACGCGCTGACTTCATTACGCGCATTGCGCCGATGCTGGGTTTAATGGGAACACTTATTCCACTTGGGCCAGGCCTAGCGGCCTTAGGGGAGGGTGAGTTAACAATTTTAACCACCGCTATGACGGTGGCGTTTGATACCACTGTGATCGGTTTATTGGCAGGCATTATCGGTTTTGT
>JBNMPQ010000147.1:0-7165 GCA_051276935.1 Oleispira sp.
GCTTTTCATCGGATTTAAAAACATGTCAGCTGTTCCTAAAAAATGGTGACTGCGCCGACAGTCATATCGTATTGATGCTTATTGTCTTCAACTGTATAAGCGCCAATACTTTGTACTGCGGTAGCAGTCCCTAAAAACCCAAGCTAGCCTTGCTGCCAAATTTGACTGTGTTCGCTAGCTTGCTCAAATTGTTGCTGAATAAAATCGATGCTCTGCTGTTGTTTGTCTGCATGGCTAGTGAGTATCAATAAAAGTGTTAGAGTGAGAAAGAGGGTGCGCAATGGCTTGTTCCTTTATTTTTATTATTTTTATTATTTTTATACCTGTACTATGGTCTTATTCTAATCAGAAATTCGATAACCGTGTTAGTTATTAATCGGGGAATTGATCACCCTAAAGTATGAAAGATGATTAGTGGTACGTTTGTTCGACCGAAAACAGTGTAGTTATTGTTCAGTTTTGACTCATACTGCAAATATTAATTAAAGTTTTTGTGTATTTAGGGGCAGAATGTCGCAGTTATCAGATTCATTAGTGGCCTCAAAGCAGGGCAGTGCTGTTAAGTATAAAGGCCGAAAAACCAGCCGTGCAGGCAGTGAGCAGCGACGTCGTTTGATTTTAGAAGCGTCACTTAGAATTGTCATTCGCGAGGGTGTTCGCGGAATACGTCACCGTGCTGTTGCTAAAGAAGCTGAAGTTCCTTTGGCGGCAACCACTTATTACTTTAAAGATATTCAAGAGCTCATCAACGATACGTTTACTTTATACGCTGAGCAATCACTTGAAGTTGTGAATCAGTTTTCAAAGAGTTTGTTCGTGCCGTTAATTGATGGTGGTGGTAAATCATTTATTGAAGCGATGAACAGTACTGAGGATATGTCAGAAGTAATTGCCGACAACATGATGCAATACATTGTCGAACAAATTACACATCATCGAGATGCATTAATTGCTGAACAAGCATTTCGTTATGAATCTATTTTAAGCCCTCATTTATGTAAATTAGGCCAAGTACATAAACTGGCTCTTGTGCAAAAATTAACGGATTTATTAACGATGATACATTCGCCAAATCCTAAAGAGGATGCGATGATCATGATCTCTGTAATACACCGAATTGAATATGAAGGCCTGTTGGTAGATCCTGAAGACCTAGATAAAGAGATGATTCGTGCAACGCTTTTGCGTCAATTAACGTTAATGCTTAACTCACGACCTAATGATTGATTCTGTTGTTAAAATCGTCTTAATAAGCCCTCATTATCGAGGGTTTTTATGTCTAAACAATCGTATCGATAACGCTATCTGCAATCGCCAGGCTTGATGTCAAACCAGGGCTTTCGATGCCAAATAAGTGAATTAAGCCCAGTACATTATGCTCTTTAAACGTTTGAATTATAAAGTCTGCTGCGCTTTCATTAGGCCCCGTTAATTTAGGACGAATACCGCAATAGCTGGGTATAAGTTTCTCTGAATCAAGACTGGGAAAATAGGGCTTTATGGCCTGAATAAAATACTTCTTACGCGATTTATTCGATGAATAATCCAACGTTTTAATAAACTCAATATCAGGTCCAAATCGTACTTGCCCCGATAAATCGAGGGTCGCGTGTATTCCTAGGCCTGCGGTATTCTTATTGGGTATGGGATAAATGAGGTGAGAAAAAGGCGCTTTGTCTTGGTAGCTATAATACTGGCCTCGGCAAAGGTGATATTCAGGAATTAACGGGCGCACGCTATTAGACGTTTCTGTCGTTGCCATATGGGTTGTTTTGATTCTTTTCGCTACTTCTGGAGCATGCAGACCAGCACTATTAATGAGTTGCTGGCAGGTGAAGCTGAAAGGACCATCGGCCGTATTAACGTGAACACTGAAACCTTGAACGTTTTCTTCTGCGTCCAAAAACTGTGTATTTGGACTGTATAAAACACCTTGCTGCTCTGCGAGAGTCAGCAAGGTTTGCATGTACTGGTGGCTATCAATAATTCCAGTATTAGGAGATAGCAATGCGGCTTTAGCCCTAACGTTAGGTTCTAGGTTATGGCAATCTTTTTGATTTAATAGATTAATAATGACGTTATTTTTGTGTGCATTACGCTGTATGCGTTCTAATTTTTCAATGTCATTGTCTTCGTTAGCAATGATTAATTTGCCAATGCGTTTATAGGGCACCGCGTAATCTTGGCAAAACTGATATAGCTGTTTACCACCGTTAAGACAAAGCTCTGCTTTTAAACTATTTTCTGGATAGTAAATCCCCGCATGAATGACTTCACTATTGCGACTGCTGGTTTCAGTGCCAAATTGGCGATGAGATTCAATTAATAAAATTTTCGTTTGTGGCAATCGCTGGCTAAGCTTAAAAGCGATAGCAAGGCCAATGACGCCAGCGCCGATAATACAATGATCGAAATTTTCCATAAAGTTGGCGATCTTTTAATACCCAGGTAGAGTGATTGTAAACCGCCATGCTAAAAAGGAAAGCACTATGAAAACAGTGTCTGGAAAATTAGAAGTCGTCGATGAATTAAGAGAAGGGTTTGAAAGGTGTTAAAAGAATCTATTTGGGTACGCAGCTTATTAACGATTGAACGCTTGGGGAATCGCTTACCGGCGCCTGCTTTATTATTTCTCTATTTAATTATTGCGATCATTATTATTTCTGCTCTGTGTCAGGTCTTTGTTGTTGAAGGTATTCACCCTTCGACACAAGAAGTGTTGCAGGTTAACTCGTTACTATCGTTTGATGCGCTCCGCTGGTGGTTACAACATGCCGTCAAAAACTTCATAACCTTCGCCCCTGTCGGCCCCGTATTAGTGGTCATGCTGGGGTTGGGTATTGCTGAACACAGTGGCTTTTTATCAGCCTTATTACGGCGCTTATTACACGGGTTACCCGCGAGTGCATTAACGTTTGGTACCGTTATGATTGGTGTCTTGTCGAGCATTGCCGTCGATGCCGGTTATGTCGTGGCCATTCCATTGAGTGGCATTATCTTCTCTTTAGCAGGGCGCTCACCTCTGGTGGGCATCGTGGCATGTTTCGCAGGCGTATCGGGTGGCTTCAGTGCCAATTTAATGGTGGGACCGGTGGATGCAATTTTAGCCGGAATAAGTAGTGAAGCCGCCCAATTAATTGATGCCGAATACCAAGTCAGTCCGTTAGCAAACTATTATTTTATGATTGCCTCCACGTTTGTGATCAGTATTGTCGCAACCTTTGTGACCCATAAATGGGTAGAGCCCGCATTAGCGAAAATGCCGTTAATTTATTTAAAACAAAAAGATGATCAACGTTTAATACTGACAGCTCGTGAGAATAAAGCGCTTAAAATTTCTGTCAGTGTTTTGCTATTCGTCATACTGTTGATTGCCGCGATGGTCATCCCGGAAACCGGTGTTTTAAGAGATACTGAGACAGGCAGTATTGTGCGCTCACCTTTTATGTCCGGACTGGTCGTATTAATCGCTATTTTAGCGGGGATCGGTGGCGTTGTTTACGGCAGAATTAGCGGAGTATATCAACGCTATGATCAGGTTGTAGAAGGCATGGAGGGAGCAATGAAAACATTGGCGGGTTATTTAGTGCTCATGTTCTTTGCGGCTCAATTTGTCAGCCTTTTTAGCTGGAGTAATCTTGGTGCAGTATTGGCCGTGAACGGGGCTGGTTTTTTACAAAATTTACAGCTGCCTATGTTATTAAACTTAGTTCTATTCGTTGTTATGGCGGCATCTATTAATTTGGTTGTGGGCAGTGCTTCAGCGAAGTGGGCAGTATTGGCCCCTGTTTTTGTACCGATGCTCATGCTGAATGGCATACCCCCTGAGGTCACTCAGACGGCTTACCGTATTGGTGACTCAAGCACGAATATCATTACGCCATTAATGCCGTATTTTCCTTTAGTTGTCGCATTGATGCAGCGCTATGTGACTAATGTGGGTGTTGGCACTTTGGTTGCTTTGATGTTGCCTTATTCCATCGCATTTCTGTTGGTTTGGTCGGTAATGCTGGCAATTTGGGTCGGTATTGGCTGGCCATTAGGGCCTTTATAATGGGTGACTAATAAGATAGGTCACTAATAAGAGACAAGAGGCGGCGTTTAAGTATTAAGGTAAGAGCAAGAAAGCTCCTACCTTAATAATTTTAACCGACTGGTTAGGCTAGCTTTCTAATTTTTCAGCGCATTCATAGTGACCAGGATCTGATCTGCAACGAAGCTTAAATAAAATTTTGAGCATCCGGGGATCGTAAATCCCTTCATTTTTTAATTCGATGCGTACTTGACGTAACATTTCTTTGTATTCAATATGCTTTTTTTCGGGTAAATCTACCCAATATTTCTCTGGAATGTCTTTTTCTGCTTTTATGATATGTTCCAGTGCTTTTGTAAAATTACTGTACGCGTATTCGCGACTTTTTTGCCCAAACTGATCAGGAAATCGATCTTTTCTTAGAATGAGTTGACCATTCATTTGAGCAAGACTAAAACGTAAAATACCGCCTTTATTGCCCATACCTCTATACATTTCAAAGGGTTTAAAAGCAATCGCGGGAGCATAGGCAATATCGACATAGCCATTATTAAAGCGAGTGGCAAAGGTCGCTATGCTAACAGGTACCATGGTTGCACCAATGTGCTTAACAACTTTTATCGATGCCACATCGTAATCTATTGTTGCGAGACGTTTGCCTGCTGCTGCTTCTACAGAGTTGATGGATTTATCGCTGACAAACACAAAAACAGCACCTGCAGGCATAATTCTGGCAACTTCATAATCGCCTTCAATCATGTACTGGCTGGCTTTGGGGTTGGCCAACATTCCGACTAGTTTTCGCATTTGATCGTAGTCGTTGATGGCGCCAACGGCTTCAATGGTTGCTGTAAATTTATTGAACGGGCGAATGCGGGTACCGGTTAGGCCCACAGCATCACAATGTCCTGCTTTAAAGTCTGCCAGGGCCACGGCTTCGTTGGTATAAACATTTAACTTAAGCAAAGCTCCCCATTCTAACGCGGCTGCCTTGTAATCCAACATGCCTTGATAAGTAGGACCCTTTTCACCAATAGGGTCAAATATGCAAAGCTACGAGTAGGAAGTTCTTTAGCCTTTACCGAGAAGCTTGTTAGGCATAAAAACAATAGAAAAATAAACAGGTTAAAAGGATTTTTTTGAAGCGCATAGTTTGTATCAACCACGAAATGTTATTATTATTGGGAAATATCATAATACAGAAAGTATTAAGATAACCCTGCTATTTTTTAAACTTAACGGTATTCATTACAAAGATTCAGCTAGTATTCGCAGTTTTGAATGGTTAGTATATGGCCGATTTTGAGTGTGTCGTTAGAGGTGTAATTATGACAACAGAACAATTTGAAACTTGGTCACTTTATATCGGTATTGCTGTGCTGATTTCTTTTATGTTTTTTATTATTTATGACCTGGGTAAAAAGTCTGATGCCGGAAAGTTTGGTAATTTTATTCTGTTTTTAGCTTTAGGTTTGGGTATGGTAGGATTTCTAATTAAGCTCTTTTTGCAGTATTTTATGGAATAGTCTTAAACTAAATTTTAAAGGCTGACTAATACGGCTTTTAATCTTTAGCGCCCTATGTTGTATAAAAGCACGCTGTTATGGTCACATGACCCCATTAAGTGAAGGAATTACAACGTCCCTTCACTTGTCTGATCATTTTACAGTGATTCATGACGCCACATTCAGCCACGCATTTAAGCATGGTTTGCGCTACTGACAGCCCTTGTGTTTTCTATCAGTCGAGGGAGAATGTGTAGCGGCTTCGAATGAATTGTAATCTTTTGCGAGCTCAGTCACTGTCTACTACCCAATAGGCTGGGCGCCCATAATGGCTATAAATTTCGGCTTCGAAGTCACGATTCAGCTGATTGATGGACACGTATTCAGGGGAGTCTTTTATGGATTGCTGGTGGAGGTCGATCGAAACTGTACCATTTAGCCAGCTCACCTCGTCAATCCACTCCGGAGATATCAGTACTTTGTGACCGTCCCACCAATTAGTGGTATCGATTACTAGGTAGCGAATAGCCCACGTATTTTCTTCGACCAATATTGCCGATACGTGGCCAATCTCGCCGTCTAAGGCCTGTATATGATAGCCAATTACGGCATGGCAGCTGCGCAAGTTTGGGTCCATAGCCTGACTGTTCTCGGCTGAATTATTCATACTGCTCAGGCCATGATTTGATCCTTTATAGCCAGTATGCAAGTCATATGGGTACATATCCCCCCCCAGAGCCCTTAACCTCGCCAATAATTCGGATACCCATAGTAGCCGGAGTATTCAAATTCGTGCTGTCGTGAGATGGGTTTTTCAGTATCGATGTCGGGGCTATTTCTTAGCTGTTCTTTTGTAATCAAAACCGGAAGAATTCTTTTCGCCCAGTTCGGTTTCTCAATGGAAATGGGAGAAATGAGAACCTTTCGACTAGAGAGCCAGTTCCCCGTTTCGACGACAAAATAGCGTACAACCCAAGCTACATCATCAAATAGGAAATCTTTGATGTGGCCAACATTCCCGTCTTCAGCGACGATTTCGTAATCGTTCAAGTCATTCATACTGCGTAACATGGTCGGTTTCCTTTATGGCTAAAGTGTTTGGATCGGTAAAGTGTTGTTTGTTGTCTTCCTTAATTAGGTTTAATCGAATTAATATTACGCGAGATGGGTGGGCGTTCGCTGTATCACGCTAGGGTATATATTATGAATCTACCAAAGAGTTTATTTTGATCCGGTCTTATCGAATATTTTTTCTTTGGCTGAACTAAAGGCATGGCTGATGGCATTCCATGTATCTTCGCCTCCTTTCTTTACATCTTCCCAAGCGCTGTCCGTGGTATTTCGCATTTCTTCCAGTTTTACAAAGGCTTCATCTCGCTGTTTTTTAAGCGCACCGATTTGATTTTGATATTCTTCGGTTAGATCTTCACTGGCAGTTTTAGCCTTTTTTTCAATTTCATCGATGTCATTACTCCATTCATCAATTTTTGCTTTCATCGTGTCCACATGCTTTTGACGTTCGCTCATTTTAATTATCCTTATTGAATTGTTTTGGATCTAGTCACCCTTATAGGAAGGGCGCAGCTACTGTGATGATAACTACATATTTGACGACTGTTGCAGCGCG
>JBNMPQ010000148.1:0-7157 GCA_051276935.1 Oleispira sp.
CTAATGATGTTAATAATTCATAAAGGGTGCGAACTTGTTGCCAAGATTAATCGCGGATGCGGATTAAATCATTATCCAGCTCGGTGAGCAATTGCTCTAAAGCTATGCCATTAGGGAAGATAAGATTTGGGCTAATTTCAAATAACGGAAACAACACAAAACTACGTTGCTGCGCAAAAGGATGTGGAACGGTTAATCTCTCACTTTCAATGATTTTATTATCAATTAAAATAATGTCCAAATCCAGTGTGCGTTCACCCCAATGGCGCTGGCGAAGACGTCCGTGATCTTGTTCTAGTTTTTGTAATACATCAAGTAGATCGAGAGGTTCTAATAGAGTATCTAATAGAGCAATTGCATTGATATAATCAGGCTGATCTTGAGGGCCAACAGGCTTGCTGTGATAAAGCGAAGAGTGCGAAATCAAGGTGGTATTAGACAATCGAGCAAGCTCAATTAAGGCGAGCTCGATTTGCTGTTGAGGCTGATTAAGGTTCGCTCCTAGACCGATATAAACTAATGCCATTCATCCGTCTCCTAACGTTTAGGAATCAGGGTTGCGAGAGCGTTGTCGATCATTGGGTGTGCCACGATTAGTACGACGAGGACGACGCTTTTTAGTATGACGTTCTTCTGGTTGTCGATTAGCGGCTACTTCTTTATATTCATCAGTTTCTTGATACTGAGTCCACCAGTTACCTAAACCTTTAAGGTCTTCACCACATTGTTCACGTAGAAGAACAAAATCATAAGCGGCGCGGAATCGATTACTTTCAGCAGCCTCAGCGGCTTTTTTGCCTTTTTTACGTTCTAAGCGCGACTGCATGTCCCAAATTTCTTTCATGGGAATCGTAAAGCGTTTAGGAATAGACGTACGCTTTAATTGCTGTTCAATCACCCGGCTTGCGGCTTTATGCAATGACGGCTGAGGTGGAATGCCTTGTTCTAAAAACTCTTCTTGGACCCTTTGCAGAGATGGCCAAAGTAGGGCTGCAAAAAAATAATAAGGTGTGACTGACTTACCTGATTGAATTCGATCATCGGTATTAATCATAGTTTGCTCAACAAAACGAGCCGCAAATTCGTCGTCAGCAACACACTGCTCAGTAAGAGGGAACAATTCACCAAATAATTTATATTCACGCAATAGACGATACGTTACTAATGCATTTCCAGATAAGAACAGTTTTAACACTTCTTCAAATAAGCGTGGTGCAGGTATTTGCTCCATGAGCGGCGCCATCATTTCGATGGGTGCTTTTGTTTTTTGTTCTATTTCAAAATTTAATTTGCCTGCAAATCTAATAGCACGAAGCATGCGCACAGGGTCTTCGCGGTAACGCGTTTCAGGATCACCCATTAAGCGAATGAGTTTATCTTGAGCGTCTTGATAGCCACCGGCATAAGCAAGTACCGTGAAATCATCGACAGCGTAGTACATCGCATTAATCGTGAAGTCACGACGCATGGCGTCATCATCAATAGTGCCATACACGTTGTCGCGTAAAATCATGCCGCTATCGCCCGTTTGGGCTTGATTGCTGTTGTGTTCTTCTTTTGGTGACGTACGGAAGGTGGCAACTTCAATGACTTCGCGCCCAAATAGTACGTGTACGAGTTTAAAACGACGACCAATTAAGCGAGAGTTGCGGAACAGTTGATTGACTTGTTCTGGGGTAGCGTTTGTTGCGACATCGAAGTCTTTGGGGTGCGCGCCCAGCATAGAGTCACGAACGCAACCGCCCACAAGATAAGCTTGATAACCCGCATTGTTTAGGCGATATAAAACTTTTAGTGCATTTTCACTCAGCTGACGACGACTAATGCCGTGCTCTTTGCGCTGCAGAATTTGCGGTTTGATTTCTTCATCCGCGTTTTTAGCTTTGCGGCCCCCCATTAAAGAAGGGAAAAAGCGCGCTACAGTATTAACTATGGACATCTATGGTTGCCTGAATTTTCGCGATTGCAGGGGGAAGTTACCTTAAAGAAAAACTTGCGCCTGTCGATTATGATTATTGTTCGATATTAGTTAGTCAGCGAGTTTACATGATGGGTTGGCGCTTTCAAAGCATCAGGAGCTATAAAAGGCAGGGTATAAATAAAAGGAGGATAATAAAGGAAGTAAAACTCAGGTTTGGTGATTATTATTTTTATTATTACCAAACCGAGATAAGTAAACCAGCTGTTTTGAATACGCAGGAACCAACAGCTCCATTATTATTCTTATTATGTGTGTGCTAAGTGATGCTCACTTCGCACTCAAAACAACTAATTTTTCATTTTTCTATGCCTCTTTATTATTCTTATTGTGAGGCCACCTCTTCATGGGTGTTTTGATATTCATAAACGCGATTTTATTTTTATTATTGCGTTTAGTTTCAATCTTACGTTTTAGCTTTGTTATTTTTATAAGTGCCTTACGTTATATTTATTATATAGCTATAACCGTGCCAACTTTTTAATTACCTTTTAAATCAATGGCTTACCTTATCTGGCATGCTAGGAAATGAATTTGTTACGCTAAATGTGTTACCTGAAGTAATGTTCAATCGTAATGAACGTAACAAAAGTAACGATTAGGTAACACTGTGTAAATTCTTACCTAAACTGAGCCACTCAAGGTCCTATCTGACGGATATGGTGGTTAGTAGAGGATGAAATAAGAGATCATATTGCTAATATGTAAGTTTATTGGCGTTTGCTTGGCTCAAAAAGAAGCTATGGCGATATTTGAAAATAGCATGCGTGTAAAAGCATAATTTTGGCAATCTAATAAATAATTTGAGTGAACTGTACGAATCTATTTATTGAACGTGAGCTAGTATGAATTGAGAAAAGATATTAAGACAATATGGGGGGAGTAAATAAAGGACCCATTGCTTTACACTTCATTTTGGAGTGTAAAGCAATGCGTACTCAGTGAGCCGGGGTTTTATTATTATTTTTTCGAGCTCTTGACCAGCGTTATTATTTTTATTATTGCCAATCTATTATCATGCTGCCCTAATTTTATTTTTATTGTATAAGCAGTATTGTTGTTATTAATACTTTTGATATAGCAGGGAGCATGCCAACTTTTAAAAATCGTTTATAATCAATGACTTATGAAACGCAATAGGGAAGAATTAATAAATCGGCACTAATTTTTGTTACTTGGAGAGCAGGTAGTGGAGTTTATTTGATACCTTGGTGGCGCCATATGACTGAAAAATACCGACCAAAGTCTAAGTCCTAACTAGACTTTGTTGCTTTCTTGCGTGGAATGCCCAATCGCTGGCGGCGTTCCCATAAGCATTTACGTGAAACACCTAATTTACGGGCTAAGTCGGTTTCATTCATACCATCTTCATTTTCAAGCACGAAATGCATAAAGTAATCATCCAGAGATAGGTCACCTTGGCTTGTTTCATTGTTGCTTGTTTCAGGCTCGAGCAGATTCTCTTTTAACGTTTGAGGTACGTACTGGTCAGGGGAGGTATCAATCGCCATGTTTTCTGGAGTGATTTCATCATCGTCAGCCAAAATTACGGCACGCTCAATGGCATTTTCTAGTTCGCGAACATTACCGGGCCATTGGTACTGTGAAATCACTTGGCGAGATGCATCAGTTAACAACATGGTGCTGCGGTTCATTTTTTCACAACTGCGCTCAAGCATGAACTCTGCAAGCTCAATTACGTCTTGTCCTCTTGCACGCAGCGGCGGTAGATGGAGTTCTAGTACATTGAGTCGATAATAGAGATCTTCACGGAATTCGGCTTTTGAGGCTAATTCTTTTAAGTTTCTATGAGTCGCTGCAATTAAGCGAACGTCGACCTTCCGACTTTGTACCGAACCAACACGTCGAATTTCACCTTCTTGTAATACGCGTAATAAACGCGCTTGTGCTTCGAGCGGTAATTCGCCAATTTCGTCTAAGAATAAGGTGCCTCCATCAGCGGCTTCGACCAAGCCTAAGCGTAAAGTCGCAGCACCCGTGAATGCACCTTTTTCGTGGCCAAATAACTCAGACTCAATTAATGACTCAGGAATGGCGGCGCAGTTAACCGAGATCATGGGAGCATCTTTGCGGCGGCTTTGTGTATGCAAAGCTCGGGCGACTAGTTCTTTACCGGTTCCAGACTCGCCTTGAATTAACACAGTTGCGTCGGTTGGTGCTACTTTGCTGATCTTTGAAAATAAATTTTTCATTAGCGGGCTATTGCCAATAATACCGGTAACAGGATATTCCTTGGCAACTTCATCCTGCAATACTTCGTTACTTCGGCTGAGGTTGCGTTGCTTAAGAATGCGTTCAACCGTTATTAACATTTCTTCATGATCGAAGGGCTTGGCAATGTAATCGACGGCCCCCAATTTCATCGCATCAACGGCGGATCTTAAGCTGGCATAGCTGGTCATGATGAGCACCGGTGTTTCACCGGCAAGCTCAATCAACTCCGTGCCATTGCCGCCAGGTAAGCGAAGGTCGCTGATAATCATATCGTAATCGCTGAAGGTCAACTCTTTTGCAACATGCAGAGAGTCTGCTTCAAAAATTTCATGCCCCTGGCGTTCTAACAAGCGTTTTACTGCTTGGCGAATAATTTTTTCGTCTTCAACGACTAAAATACGGCTCATTCGGATTTATCCTCAATCAAGTTATTCTGCACTTTGGGTAAGCGTAGGGTGACACAGGTACCTGGACTATCTTGTTGAAGCACTTCATCTGAGGCGCTCAGTAGGTCTGCGCCTTGCAGTAAACCTAATATGTGGCTTGGCACTGGGCTATCAATGCTAATGTGCCCGTAGTGTTCTTCGATAATACTATAAACTAAGGCCAGCCCAAGCCCTGTTCCTTTACCGACTTCTTTCGTTGTAAAAAAGGGATCGAAAATATGATCGCGTTTATCTTCAGCTATCCCGCTGCCTTGGTCAACCACATAAACGGTGACTTGGTATGGATCCACATGTCCAAAAATGTGGATCCTACTGAAATCAGGGCTGGCATCCCTAGCATTGCCTAGTAGGTTAATAAACACTTGTACTAAGCGTTGAGAATCACCGACCACTTGCCAACTTGAGTCGCATTCATTGATGTATTCAATATCCCGACCTTGGTTACTAAGAAGTAGTAACTGAATCGCTTCATCGATGCAGGTACCGATGTTAACGGGTAGGTGTTCTGTTGTTAAGTGGCCAGAATGAGAGAAGTTCATTAACGATTGTACGATGCGCGTAACCCGCCTCGTTTGCTCTTGAATTTGATCGGCCATTTCTAGAATTTCTTTATTATCGGTTTCATAACGCATGCTTTGTGCCAAGCAATCGATACCGGTAATGGGGTTGCCAATTTCATGAGCAACTCCTGCGGCTAAGCGACCAATTGAGGCTAGCCGTTCGCTGTGCATAAGTTCTTCTTCTAGCATCTGAGTTTCGGTTTGATCTTCAACCAAAATAACCGTGCCACCCGGTTGACCGCCTGAGGCTTTAATAATGGATTTGTGCAAATTGTACCAGTGTGGTCGCCCTAGCTGTTCAATGCGTTTTTTATGCTGGTGAATCACATCATCAAATAAAAACTCATTCAGCATACTGCCCCAAGGTTCTGCTGCTGCCGTTATGCGAGAGCCTGTGACTTCACCCGGAGTGATTCCTGTAAGGTC
The DNA here is from genome assembly GCA_051276935.1 of Oleispira sp. Classification (GTDB taxonomy): domain Bacteria; phylum Pseudomonadota; class Gammaproteobacteria; order Pseudomonadales; family Oceanobacteraceae; genus Oleispira. The sequence continues at coordinate 5,646 of JBNMPQ010000148.1, forward strand.
CTGCATCGCGGTATTCCACATAAGCACCTCTCCTTCATCGGATACTGAGCATACTCCGATAGGAAGACGTTCAAGCGTTTGGCGGTGATAGCGGCGTAAGTTATCCAGCTCTCCCGCAAGGCCGCTCAAGCGGTCATGAAAACCTTCAATGCGCTGTTCAATTTGATAGATATCTTCGCTTAATACGGCGTTCGCTTGAAAAGGTAGGTTGCGGTTTATTATATCGTGCGCCACGGTAGGGCCCATTAAACCTGATAAATTAGCCTCTAAGCGAGTCCGTAAACGGCGTAATGCGTAAGGGCGATCCTCGTAGGATGGCAGGCTTAAATCGGCCAGTGCCTGATGAACTTCTCTTTCTGCTACATAACGTCCTAATGGTTTGCTTAATGAAATAATAATGTCATTAGAATTACCGGCAATAAGCGGCTTGCGGCTTGGGCGCGATACCGTATCGACAGAGCAGGCTTCTGCGGCTGCTCTTTCGGACTCTTTTTGTTTTGTTGTTAAGCTAACGATAATAAACAGGACTAAATTAACGCCAAAGCTTCCCATTGCGGCAACATGCCAGTTATCCATGTCGGTTGCCGGTAACGGTATCGAGTACTCCCAGCCGAGCGTTAAGTGGGAAAGTGGCAGCAGTAGAGTGTAGGCCCAGACGAGAATCCCGATACTGAGGCCCGTAATAAGTCCCCAGCGGTTTGCCTTAGGCCAGTATAAAACCCCCAGTACACCGGGTAAAAATTGCATCGCCGCCACAAAGGCGAGTATGCCGAGTAAGGTGATTTGAATGTCAGCGCCAATGATGCGGTAAAAACCGTAAGCGGCCAGCAGTATGGCACCAATAAGGTATCGTCTAACCCATAATAACCATTGGTAAAAATCTTGTTTTGGGCCAGGTTTATAGCTAGGTAATACAATATGGTTTAAAAACATGGCGGCGGTCGCCAGTGTCGTCACAATGATGACACCGGATGCTGCAGCCAATCCTCCTACAAAAGCCATGATGACTAATATTTCAGAATTGAGTGCCATGCCAATGCCTAACGCATAAAACTCAGGGGGTACCTCAAGTTCTAAATAAATACCTGCCCACAAAATAGGGGGCACAGAAAGGCTCATGAGTAATAAAAATAGAGGAAGCCCCCAACTGGCTGGACGCAGTGCTTTTGGATTGATGTTCTCCGTAAACGTGACGTGAAACATATGCGGGGCAACGACCGCTGCTGCAAAGAAAACCAATAGTAACGTTCGCCATGGGCCTTCTTGTAAATTAGTTTGGCGGCTAATTAGCTGTTCTTGATTGGCGGCTAGCCAGCTCTGCATATCCCCTGAGCCATCAAAAACAAAGAATAACGCCGTGATGCCTAATAGGGTAATCGCGACCAGTTTTAATACCGATTCAAAGGCTAAGGCAAACACCAATCCTTCGTGCTTTTCTCGAGGAGAAACATGGCGCGCGCCAAATAAAATAGCGAAAACAACCATGGTGATACAAAAGCCAAAGGCTAAGGT
>JBNMPQ010000149.1:0-7130 GCA_051276935.1 Oleispira sp.
AGATTAATTCTGACCTAGCCACTGCCTTAAATAATACAGAGTTTCACGACAAAGCATCGTTTAATAAAGCTTTTAAGGGGCTTAAAGTTGGCACTTACTTTTTGGTACCTATGAATGCCTGCGCTGTGATTGAACGCTCTATTTCTACCCGTGGCATTCTGGATGAATTATCGCTTTTAAAGGAAAGTAAGCAATACTCTAAACCCCTGCAGCTGAGTTTAAATTCTAGCGATAGCAGCCTGCATAAAAAAGGAAAACCCGCAGATTACAACTATATACCGGGTATTTTAAGTTCTGCGCAAAAATGCGCATTAACGTGCGCCGCGGAATCTGAACTCAGTTTATTAATCGGCCCACCTGGCACTGGGAAAAGCTATACCATTGCCTGTTTAGCGTTAGAACGCTTTATGCAAGGTGAGTCGGTTTTAATCGTTTCTAGAAACGAGCATGCGATTGATGTCATCAAAGAGAAGATAACGGAAACATTTGGTTTAAGCCAAGGTTCCATCATGCGAGCGGGAACCAAAGATTATCACCGCCAGCTTAAGCTGCATTTAGAGAAAATATTACAAGAGAAACAACCTGAGCTCAATCATGCCAACCGCCTGAAAAAACAATTAGAGCATATCAACAACTCAATTTCTGCGGCTGAGAAATTATTAGATACTCGCTTTAAGCGCGCTGAAAATGAGGGTTTATTACTACAGAATATTGAATCGGGTAAGCGCTCCTTTAATTGGCTAACGCAACTTCGTCTTTGGTGGAGCCAGCGGTACTTGAATAAACTGGGGCTATTACAGACAAGTCTAAAAACGATTCAGGATTTACATAAAGAGCGAAACCACCTGCTCGCGCAAAGTATTGATCAAAGTGCTCAAAAGAAGATAAACCATACGTTATTTCATCATCGTCGCCAATTAACCGGTTTTAAATCGGCGTTAAGTGCCCGTACGTCTTCCCGCCAAGAGAAGATCTTATCAGGATTAGATTTTTCTATTTTGTTAGAAAGCATGCCTATTTGGTTATGCTCTTTAGAAGGTTTGCATAAAACACTGCCACTGACTCATGAGTTATTTGATTTAGTGATTATCGATGAAGCGACGCAATGTGATATTGCTTCTTGCTTACCCGCCCTACAGCGCGCTAAAAGAGCAATGGTGGTGGGTGATCCTAAACAATTACGTCACATTTCTTTTTTATCGAAGGCCAAACAGCAGTCAATCTTAGAAAAGTATGACAGTGATAGCGCTAGTCTCGACATTAATTATCGTGATCATAGCCTCATTGATTTAGCTCAGCGTCATATTCAACATCAATCATCTATCGTTATGTTGAATGAGCACTATCGCAGTGTGCCGGAAATTATTCGTTTCAGTAATGAAAATTTTTATCAAAGTCGTTTACGTCTAATGACTGAAAAACCAACGCTGGCCGCCCGCAATGCGATTCAAGTCATTGATGTCGAACATGGCAAGCGAATCGAGGGAATTAATACAGCAGAAGCTGATGCCATTTTAAATAAATTACGAGCGCTGGTATTAGAGCAAGCGACTGTCGCGGCTGAATATAAGCTATCAATTGGGGTATTATCTTTTTTTCGCGCTCAAGCTGAATACATTCAAGATGAGATTTTTAAACACTTTAATTTAGATGAAATAATGGCGCATAAACTGCGCTGTGGAACGCCCTACGCTTTTCAAGGAGAAGAGCGCGATATCATGTTAATTTCCTGTGGTGTTGATGAAGATTCTGTCGCAGGCAGTTTTAATTATATTAATCGTGCCGACGTTTTTAATGTTTCCATTACTCGTGCACGTGAGCTGCAGTTAGTCTATCTATCGTGTGCAAAAGATAAGTTGCCAGAAAAGAGTTTATTAAAGAAGTTCATTTTTTCTATCGACCAAGCACCCAGTATTCAGCTCAGTTGTGAGCAAGACCGCCATCACGATATTAAAGATTTAATTCAGCACCTGCGCGCTGATGATTATCACGTATTATTAAATTACCCCGTGGCAGGGATTGAGATGGATTTAGTCATCATGAAAGATAGCGAAGTACTGGCTGTTGATCTGGTGGGATTTGTCGGTGAAGAAGCGGATGCTTTTCATTTAAGTCGTTACAAAATTTTTGAACGTGCTGGCCTTACTATTATTCCTATTTGTGTGACGAGCTGGCGGTTAAAACGCTTGGAAGTATTAGCCAGCATTAAGACGACATTCAAAGAATTAAAAGATAAGAATACCTTAGGGCAATTAGAGGGCCCAAAGAAGCTCGGCTTATGGATGCAATTAATGGCCATTAATCCAATGCTTGCCGATACTACCCGAGTGATTGAAGATTTATTGGTTGCGCTTAATGCACAGCCACAACTGAAGCTTTTAAAACACGTAATTCAACAATATAAAAAAGTTTTATGGGTTTTAACTGAGCGACTAGAGCCAACAGAACTGACATTTATTCGTTATAGCGGTGCCAGTGAGCAAGTTTATTTAGCCGCATTGGATAATTTTCAGCAATGGTCTGAGGTTTCTAAGTTATCGGGAATCAATACCTCATCTGAACAACAAAGCATACTCGATGCCTATATCTCAGAAATAAATACCTCCTTACTCGGCCTAGAAAAAATGTCACTTAAATGGGGGCAAGCAGTGACTAAATCACAACTGGCTAACTCGAACTTAATAGAAGCAACCAGTGAACTGGATGCGTTAAATAATCGTATTGAATATTATTCAGATATTTAACACAGGCACTTTATGTCGACCTCGGCGCTGCAGGATCTGGACTGGGTAAAGGTAAATAGCTATCGAAGACATAGCGCCCATTAGGGGCATCTATTTGCATAGAATGCTCCGAGCTTTCGACAATTGTCCAAGTATCCTTGCCACTTGCATAAGTCACGATAAACACATCACTTTCTTGAATATATGGATAGGTTCTTACTCCATATTCGGCCATTATTTCAGAAACTTCAGTTTTACTAATATTAATAAAATGCCCGGCTTTATTGCTTAAGTCTTTAAAGTCTCCATCGTCATAGACAACTGTATTAAGTCTCCATTTTCCGTAATAGCTATTATTGTCTTCTACAGTAGGAAAAGTGCAGGCTATAACAAAAACGCTAGTAATCATATAAATGATGGTTGATTTAATTTTATACATAATACTCGTCTTCTTACTTGTATTAATAGCGCAGTTTTTTACTTTGAAAAATTTTCAGGATAAAAAGGATGCTCAAACATATAAATTGATTGTTTCTTGGTTAACCTTATGACTTTGCCATCTAAGAAACAAAAAGGAGCTTTACTGCCTTCCATTTCTGAATAACGTAAATCGCGTTTTAAGCAAAGGTTAGTGAGTTGCTTAAATTGTTGTTTACTGATCTCGATGCCTTTTACAACTTGCCAATCAATGGATTCTTTTTCGACGTTTATTCCGCGCCTTAGAATACGGTAATAGTAATTCTGCGGTTCGCCCCATTGATAAATTTTATTGTTTCCTCCCCACGTATCGATATATTTTGCTGTTTTTAGTTGTTCTTTTGTTAAGGCTTCTGCACTTATTGCCATAGGGCCAAATGACATAAAGCTATGGGTTAAGTAGGGCTCCCCTGACTTAGCGGTGTGTGATATTTCTATTCCGTTGTAAGGCAGGCTTTGAGCATAATAATATTTTTCAATGGTTGGGGTTTTTACTTCCCAGTAAGCGACAACACCCTTTCCGTAGGGCTTGTCTGCGTATCTATCATACAATTTCTCATATGTAGAAATGGCTGTTTGTTTGAAAAAACCCGAGTCGGTAAGATAGATTTTCTCATTACCAAAATGTACGTTTTTCTCAGAACTTTCTACTTCTGGGTAGTACATTGAGCTTGTAACAAACACTCCCCAGCGGCCTTGCTGGCTGCATGCAGCGATTAAGACGATTGAAAAGATTATAACTACTCGTTTGAAGTTAATTTGGTTTAGTATGATTTTCAAACGTTACTCCTAATGTGTAATTTATGCCCAACGGTTTGGTTCACTGGGTGGTGGCGGGTTAATCGTTCCATCTAGGCGTTTTTCATCATTTTTTCGCTTGCGGGCTTTTATATATTTAAATTGTTTAGGTGTTAGTGCTGGAAACTTTTCATCTATAAAACACCGCACATGTCGCCATGAACTGCTACATCGAGCATCTAGGTATTGGTATTGATTTTTGGTGAGTTCAATACTGCTAATGACTCGCCATTCATTCCCGGGCTCTCTTGCCGCCTCTTGTACGTTTACGCCGTCTTTCTCAACGGTATAATATAATTCGTTATTATTGCCCCAAAGGTAGAGATTACGCCCTCTACTTGATTTATTTAGTAATGTTGCTGTTTGCTTTTGTTTCTCGCTTATCCCTGTTTCATATAAATACATCGGCCCAAAAGAAACCTTAAGGCGGTACTTTTTCTTACTCCCGCCGTAGTGACGAGGCACACTTAGTTTTTCGTTATTTTTGCTTCTGGCATAATAGTATTTATACCCTGAGTCCGTTTTTAATGACCACCAGGCAACCAGTCCATCTTGCTCTAACGTTTGATGGTCAGGATACCCTCGCCTCCATCGACTGTTTCCTGATTGCTTACCTATACCAAAGTCGCCGACATAGAAATTTAACTTTATTTCTTTATCGCGAGATTGGGCTGATAACGGGGTAATAAAAATATATTGGCTGGTACAAGATACAGTCGTTAGAACTATAACGATGCCTAATATTCGAACTAATAATGTCAACATAACCTCCTTACTTTTTGAATATTGGCTTAGCTCTTAATCGACTAAGAATATTTCAATACAATAAAAAAATCGATGTATTCTACCTTAACTATTTGAAGAAAAACCTGAGCCATAGGCATGAGATATCATTAATGGTTTTACTAATTAAGAATTCTAGCCAGCAGCTTTCGCTTGCGGGCAATGGTAACGTTTGGTGTCTTGTTTTAGTGTGTTCAATATCGCTTTAGGGAGGTACTGTGCGGGTATCAGTTGACGACCTAAGTAGTTGCTTATGTCATCGCAATTTGTTGTGCTTTTGTTGTTCACCAGTACTTGTATAAAGCGCTGCATGCCCAACTTACTGAACGACTTATGACTATGCACTTTATCTTTTTCTAGGGGCTTTTCCATGCTCTTTTTTTTGAGAATTAATTGATTGTTGTTTACTATCTTTACCTGGTATTCACCAAAATTAGGATGCCCCAGGCTTAGTGTATTCTTGCTGTAGGTAAAGCTACCCTTTTCTATTTTGGCAGAAGCCTGAATATATTGGCCAGTTGAGTTTATCACTAAGCTCCTATAGCCTTGGTAAGAGCGGCTTGCCGTTCCAAGGTTCATATCTTTATCAAAGCACCAGTTTCCATAGATGCTCCCTTGCACGACTTCGTCGCTTTGACTGGTGAACTTTATATTCGTCAGTCAGCGCTGTATTTCTGGGCTTCCTTTGTAGGTATTGTATTCTTGCATTAAACTGTTGGAGGTTACTTCATCAAAAAAATGATTCTTCCCCAATTGATATAACACGGCTCCCATGTCGGTAATGCCAAGGCGATAGGCGTTGTAGCAAGAAAATAACGCGGGTTCGTATAGTTTTTGCTTAACGAATTTTTCACACTAGACTTTATAATGAGATTGACTTTTTTTGAGTGCAGGGCCAGTTTTTAAGCTTGATATGGAAGGTGGCTATGATGACTGTAATGAATGAGAAAGCGCTGACGCTGCAATGGCACCCAGTGAACTGAATGCGTTAAATAATCGTATTGATATTAATTATATTTTTAGCACAGGCATTTTATGTCGACCTCGACTCGCAAACGCTTATTCTCTCGCTACATCCAAGACCTTCCACCCGGTGAGCTTACCTGGATTGGGCTGCGCCCTGAACGTAAGGCGGAGATGGTTGAGGTTGAATCTGTTCATACTAGGGTGGGGTCTGGTTTAGTGGGCGATCATCGTTTTGAAAATACACTGGGTTCTGGGCGGCAGGTGACGCTGGTGAGTGAGGAGTACATTGCCCAGATTGAGCATTTTTTAGCGCTCAGTCGTTCTGAAAATCTGCCTGTCCATCCTCGGCTGCTGCGCCGTAATATGGTGATTAAGGGGATGAATTTAGACGCGCTGCGTTATCAGCAGTTTTCGATTGGCGGGGCTATTTTTGAGGCGGGGGCGATCTGTCACCCTTGCTTGCGGATGGAGGAGTTATTGGGTAAAGGCGGTATTGCCGCCATGATGGGCCATGGCGGTTTGTGTTTGAAGGTGATTCAGTCTGGCACCATTACGCTGGGCGATACGGTGTGTTTGCACCAGCCGCAGCAGGGTTTATTTTAACGCACCCTACATAGGTTGGTAAAGGTTAACCGCTATCGAGTTAAGACGTAGCGGCCGATAGGCGTATCTATTTTCATGGAGTGCTGCGAGCTTTCAATTATTATCCAGGTAACATCGCGCGTTCCAGAGGTCACGTTAAACACATCACCCTCTTGTGTATATGGATACGTTCTTACTCCATATTCAGCCATTATTTCAGAAACTTCAGTTTTACCAATATTAATGAAATGCCCAGATTTATCGCTTAAGTCTTTAAAGTCTCCATCATCATAAATAACTTTATTAAGCGTCCATTTACCATAATAACTACTGGCTTCTACTTCTGTGTTAGAAGTACAGGCAACAATAAAAATCGACAAGAAAATACAAACAATGATTGATTTTATGTTGAACACAATAATAACTCTCCTAATCCCGAGTTAAGATATAGCGGCCAATAGGCGTATCTATTTTCATTGAATGTTCCGTACTTTCAACGATAGTCCAGATAACATCGCGAGTTCCTGAGGTCACGGTAAACACATTACCTTTTTGTGTATATGGATACGTTCTTACTCCATGACCCGCAATAATTTCTGAAACTTCAGACTTTTTAATATGGACATAATTCCCAGGCTCTCTAGAGAAATCATTAAAGTCTCCATCCTCATCGACAACTTTATTAAGCGTCCACTTCCCATAATAACTATTGCTTTCTACTTCTGAATTAGACGTGCAAGCAGTAATAAATAATGAAAAGAAAAAACATACAATGATTGATTTAATATTGAGCAAAATATA
>JBNMPQ010000150.1:0-7115 GCA_051276935.1 Oleispira sp.
TGCATTAAATGCAAGTGCTAAGCCGGAATGGATAATTGTTGCAAGTGTTGCACTGGTCATTGAAATACAGGTAAATAATAAGCTCCCAAGGCGATCGATGTGTTTTTTACTGAACAGCATATAGAGGGCATAAGAAAGAGCACTTAATAAAATCAACACGCTGCCATGAATGACTTGCTTTCCCTGTAGGCTTAAATCTTGTAGAAAAATGCAGATGATACCGGCATAGCATAGTGCCAAAGCACCCATTTGCTGCTTAGTGACTTTATGCTTAAAAATGATTGCCCCCAGTATGACAACTAAGGTGGGGTAAGCGTATAAAATAATGCGTTCTAATTGAGCATTGGCAAGCTCTAAGCCTTTTAAATCCAAAAAGCTTGCGAGGTAATACCCAAATAAGCCGACAAACGCAGCGCCAAGCCAATGTTTAAAAGGCAGTCTAGGCTCTTGTTGCAGAAGCTTTTGTTTCTGAATCAGTATTGCACCTATTAGCAAATACACTGGAAGAGCCAAGGTCATGCGCAATAACATCAAGCTTAAAGCATCTATGCCGTAACCATACGCCCACTTAATGATAATAGGCTTGCAAGAAAAGAGTAAAGCCGCCCCGATGGCGAAAGCAAATCCTTGCTTATTAGCACTATCGATACTTGAATGAGTCATATGATTCTTTTAATAAACAGTTAAGTAAGACTTAATAAACTAGGTGAACGCAAACAAGGCAATTCAGGCTGGTTAATCCTTGTTGGAGCAGATAATACAAGTATCGACACTTTTTAACCATTTGATACAAGTTTCATTTGTTCGTAAGGGCCAAAATCCGTATAATGTAACGCCATCTTCTGCAGAAACTTGCGTTCTGTAATTTAACATTTTTCTCCAGTTTTCGGATCCTGTATGACACGTTATATCTTTGTCACGGGCGGTGTTGTTTCCTCGTTAGGAAAAGGCATTGCATCGGCTTCATTAGCCGCAATTTTAGAAGCTCGTGGCCTTAAGGTTACTATGCTGAAGCTGGACCCTTATATTAACGTTGATCCAGGCACCATGAGCCCGTTTCAGCACGGTGAAGTATTCGTTACCGAAGATGGCGCTGAAACTGACTTAGATTTAGGTCACTACGAGCGTTTCATCAATACTAAGATGTCTCGTCGTAATAACTTCACAACCGGCCGTATCTATACCGATGTTCTTGCAAAAGAACGTCGTGGTGATTATTTAGGTGGTACGGTTCAGGTAATTCCTCATATTACCGACGAAATTAAGCGTCGTGTCATTGACGGAGCTGAAGGTTCTGATGTTGCCTTGGTAGAAATCGGTGGCACGGTGGGTGATATTGAATCACAGCCTTTCCTTGAAGCTGTGCGTCAGATGAAAGTTGAGTTAGGTTCTAAACGTGCATTGTCAGTGCATTTGACCCTAGTTCCTTATATAGCCACTGCAGGTGAGACCAAAACTAAGCCGACTCAGCATTCTGTTAAAGAGATGCGTACCATTGGTCTACAACCAGATGTACTAATCTGTCGTAGCGATCACAAAATTGATGCCTCTTCTTTGCGTAAAATCTCTTTGTTCACCAACGTTGAAGAGCGTGCGGTTATTCCATTGGAAGATGCCGATACGATTTATAAGATTCCAGGTGTTCTTCACGAAGCGGGTCTTGATGACTTGATCGTTGAAAAGTTTGATTTAACGTGTCACGAACCGGATCTTAGCGATTGGGATGCTGTGATTGATGCGAAGTTGAATCCAGTTCAGCAAGTCAATATTGCCATGGTGGGTAAATACATGGAGCTGTTGGATGCTTATAAGTCGTTGATCGAAGCAGTTGATCACGCCGGTATTCATCATAAAGCGAAAGTGAATATTCAATTTATCGATGCTGAAGTCATCGAGCGCCAAGGTACCGATATCTTAAAAGGTAAGGACGCCATCCTCGTCCCAGGTGGTTTTGGCCACCGCGGTGTTGAAGGCAAGATTAGAACGGTTCAGTTTGCTCGTGAAAACAAGGTACCTTTCTTAGGTATTTGTTTAGGTATGCAATCAGCGGTTATTGAATTCGCACGAAACGTCATGGGTTGGGAAGACGCTCACTCTACTGAGTTTGACGCGGACACGACACACCCAGTGGTCGGTTTGATCACTGAGTGGACTGACGCAACAGGCAATACTGAAGTGCGTGATACAAATTCTGATCTAGGTGGCACAATGCGCCTCGGCGGACAAGAGTGCCGCCTAGCGGAAGGCTCAAATACGGCTATCGCTTACGGCAAAGAAGTTATTGTAGAGCGCCATCGTCACCGTTACGAAGTAAACGCGACGATTATTGCAGAGCTGGAAAAAGCCGGTTTACGTATAGCAGGTCGTTCTATTGATGGTGATTTGGTTGAAGTCGTTGAGGTGATCGATCACCCATGGTTTGTGGGTTGTCAGTTCCACCCAGAATTTACGTCTACTCCACGTCATGGACATGGATTATTCAGTGCTTTCATTAATGCGGCGATTGAAAACAAAGCCTAATTAATCGAACAATACTGAATTACGTTAACACTGTTTAAAATTTAGAGCACGCCGCGTTGATCGCTATTCGTATCCGCGGCGAAGTCAGATTAAAATACGGAGAAGATAGTTACATGGCTAACATTATTGATATCAGAGCACGCGAAGTTTTAGATTCACGTGGCAACCCTACCATCGAAGCTGACGTTACATTAGAAGGCGGTTTTTTCGGTACAGCTTGTGCTCCTTCTGGCGCATCAACAGGTTCTCGCGAAGCTTTAGAATTACGAGATGGCGATAAAAGCCGTTACTTAGGTAAAGGCGTATTGAAAGCCGTTGCGAATGTAAACGATGTCATTAAACCTGTATTAATGGGCATGAATGCTTTAGACCAAAGCGCGCTTGATCACAAAATGCTTGAGCTAGACGGCACTGATAACAAAGCGACGTTAGGCGCTAATGCTATTTTGGCGGTATCACTTGCGGCGGCTAAGGCCGCTGCGGTTGCTAAAGGCGTTGAGCTTTATGAGCACATCGCTGATCTAAACGGTACGCCGGGTCAGTACTCTATGCCATTGCCTATGATGAACATCATCAACGGTGGGGAGCACGCTGATAATAATGTTGATATCCAAGAATTTATGGTGCAACCGGTAGCGGCTCCTAGCTTTGCTGAAGCACTTCGCGCTGGCGCTGAAATATTTCACAGCTTGAAGAAAGTGTTAAGCGACCAAGGCATGAGCACTTCAGTAGGAGACGAAGGGGGTTTCGCTCCAAACCTAGCCTCTAACGCCGATGCACTAGCAGCTATTAAAGTGGCTGTTGCCAATGCCGGTTATGAGCTGGGTAAAGATATTACGCTGGCGCTTGATTGCGCGGCGACTGAATTCTATGTTGATGGCAAATATGACATGAAGGGTGAAGGCAAGGTTTTCACTTCTAACGAATTCTCTGATTATTTAGCTGAGCTATGTGAGTTGTACCCAATCGCTTCTATTGAAGACGGTTTGGACGAATCTGATTGGGACGGTTGGAAGTACCAGACTGATATCCTAGGCAAGAAAGTACAGCTAGTCGGTGATGACTTGTTCGTTACTAATACGGCAATCTTGAAAGAAGGCATCGAGAAAGGTGTCGCTAACTCTATCTTGATTAAGTTTAACCAGATCGGTTCTTTAACTGAAACGCTTGCGGCGATTCAGATGGCGAAAGATGCAGGTTATACGGTTGTTATCTCTCACCGCTCGGGTGAAACTGAAGATACAACGATCGCTGATTTGGCGGTTGGTACTTGCGCGGGTCAGATTAAGACAGGTTCTTTATGTCGTTCTGACCGTGTGTCTAAGTACAATCGTCTATTGCGCATCGAAGAGCAATTAGCCGGTAAAGCACCTTACATTGGTTTGAAAGAAATTAAGGGTCAGTAATTTACTGACTAGCAGGCGGCTGCTTAGTCTGTTGCTTAAGCATCTTGATTAATTATAAATCATGAGAAAGGGAAGTTGGATTTTTATTTCGATAAAAGTTCACTTCCCTTTTTGCTTATGTCGTAAACTAAATAATTATTATGATAAGGGAAAGTAACATGGCTTTAAAATGGATTTTATCCTTATCTGTACCCGTGCTATTCATTCTCGTTTTACAATACCGTTTTTGGTGGGACGACACAGGGGTTGTCGCAAGCTGGCAGTTACAGCAGCAAATGACCGAGCTCGAGCAAGATATTGCTGCTCAGCAAGTACGCAATGATTGGTTACGCGCCGAGGTGGATGATCTTCATCGCAGTGATGAGTTGATTGAAGAGAAAGCGCGTGAAGATTTAGGTTTTATTGGTAAAGATGAAAGCTTTTATCTCATCCTTGATAAGTAGACTGCAGATAAATAGGTCTCTGATGAATAGAAACCTTTGATAAAAAATAGCGTACATAAACCAAAAAATGCGGTAATAGAATGCCTTTCAGTTTAATTAATACATGGTTAGTATTACCCGCGGCGGGCATCGGCTCACGCATGCAAGCCGATCGTCCTAAGCAATATTTATCCATGACGGTTAAAGGGATTGCTAAAACAGTTATTGAACATACGTTGGATCATGTTCTAGCTTATACCTCATCTTCAAGTTCTAACTCTACTTGTTTAGGTTTTTACAAAGCGGTCGTGGTTGTCACTGAGGGTGATCCTTATTGGCAGGAAATTAGTATGGCTCGTGGCTACGATAAAGATGATCGCATTTTAGTTGTTAAGGGTGGCAGTGAACGTTGTTACTCGGTGTTAAATGCTTTAAACGCGATACATGACATAGAGCCGCAAGATAACGCTTGGGTGGCTGTGCACGATGTTGCTCGACCCTGTTTGTCGTATGATGATTTGGATAAATTGTTTGTAGCGCTAGAAAATTATAATGAGGGTGGCATTTTAGCGACTCCAGTACGGGATACCATGAAGCGCGGCATTGTTTACGTGGATGCGGCTGTTCATGATGTTGCGAGTTGTATTGATCATACGGTTAATCGTGATCAATTGTGGCATGCGTTAACGCCTCAGATGTTTCCGTTAAACGCTTTGCTTAATAATTTAGAGTCTGCTTTAGCAAAGGGTTTTAAAGTAACTGACGAAGCTTCTGCCATGGAGCATGTCGGTGCTAGGCCTAAGTTGGTGAGTGGACGCAGTGATAATTTGAAAATTACTCGTCCAGAAGATTTGAAATTAGCAGAATTTTATTTAAACAATTTTTAAACGAGAGAGTATATCGATGCGTATTGGTCATGGTTTTGATGTACATAAATTTGGTGAAGGCGATTCCATTACTCTTGGTGGAGTTCAGATTCCTTACAGCCAAGGCCTGATAGCACACTCGGATGGTGATGTCGCTTTACATGCACTATGTGATGCACTTTTAGGTGCGTGTGCATTGGGCGATATTGGAAAACACTTTCCTGATACGGATGAAGAATTCTCTGGCGCCGACAGTCGTGGATTGTTACGCCATGTTATGGGCCTCGTACAAGAACAAGGTTACCAAATTGGTAATGTCGATATTACTATTATTGCCCAAGCTCCTAAGATGGCACCGCACATAGAAACCATGCGTCAGCGTATCGCAGAAGATCTTGGCTGCACCATTAATCAAGTGAACACAAAGGCAACTACCACAGAAAAACTCGGTTTTGAAGGCCGAAAAGAAGGCATATCTGTGCACGCTGTTGCTTTGCTAGTCACTCTTAAATAATACAAAAAATTAGAGATACATCATGTGGAATTTTGACTGGCCTAAAGCCTACCCTGAAACAAATGCTCATGGCATTTTAAAACTCAAACCAGAAGATTTTCAGGTTGATGAAATTCCTTTGGCCTCACCGTGTGGTGAAGGCGAGCACATTTACCTTCATGTTAAAAAACGGGAAGTGAATACCCATTGGGTTGCTCGATTACTGTCTGAAAAATTTGGTGTTAAAGAAAATGATGTGAGTTACGCGGGGCAAAAAGATCGCTACGCGGTAACTTCGCAGTGGTTCAGTATTTATGCGCCTAAAATTGAAATGACTCTAGAGTCGCGTCCTTTTCCAGACGAAGATATCGAAATTTTAGTACAAACCCGTCATAGCAAAAAGTTACGCCGGGGCGATCTCGTGGGTAATCGCTTTAATATTGTATTACGGGATATTAAATTATCAGACGCAGCTGATTTACAGCAAGCTATTGAAGACAATCTGCAAAAGATAAAATTAGACGGCGTACCAAACTATTTTGGTCTGCAACGCTTTGGCCGCGGTGGCGGTAATATGGATCAGGCGTTAGCAATGCTGACAGGGCAGCGACGTGAAAAAAATCGCCAAAAGAAAGGCATATACTTATCGGCTGCGCGTTCTTATATTTTTAACCAAGTCTTAGCCGCTCGAATTGGTCAAGGACTTTGGGGTAAGTCTTTAGCCGGTGACATTGATACGGCGTCTATCGAAACTCAAGATGCGAATAAAGCCACTGCACCTATGTGGGGACGTGGACGCTTAAACTGCCAGTCAGAAACATTAATACTTGAACAAACTATTTCTGAACCTTTACAAGATTTATGTAATGGGATGGAGCATGCCGGGTTGAACCAAGAACGCAGAGAAATTGTTTCGAGCATTGAAAATATGCAGTGGCAGTGGCTTAAAGGTGAAGAGGGTTCATCTGATTTGAATATTAGCTTTGCATTGGCTTCAGGTCATTATGCAACCTCTGTATTACAAGAGTTTATTCGGGTAACCGAACCTGATCGTTATGAAGATAAACCCTTTGTTTACAACGCCAGTGAGTCTATAAGTGCACCCACTAGCGAGAGTAAATCTGAACAAAAAACTAAAGAAGAGAACGAATAATGGCATTCCTCTTATCTAATGATGACGGCGCTCATGCGCCTGGTTTAGCTCAATTATCAGCCTCGTTAAAAGAGGCGGGTTATGAATGTCATATCATCGCACCTGATCGTGATCGCAGTGGCGTTTCAAACTCTTTAACGCTTGACCGGCCTTTGCACCCTTTGTATCTCGACAACGGTTTTATTGCCATTAATGGTACGCCAACAGACTGTGTGCACCTCGGTTTAAATGCTTTGTATCGTAGCGAAGAATTTA
>JBNMPQ010000151.1:0-7067 GCA_051276935.1 Oleispira sp.
TTTACTTATCAGTTAAAGTGGGATGCGGCACAAGCTCTTGGCACTGATAACAAAGTTTACGTCGGTATCGAGCACGCTATTTGGAATAACAAGTTTGCAATCGAACACACTTCTGGCTTCGATACGAAAGAAAACGTCGTAAGCGCATTGGTTAAAGTACACTTCTAATTCTAGTTTTTATACCTTTAGCAATTCAGTTCAGTCTCGCTGAGCCAGCAGCCTAACCTCGTTAGGCTGCGTTCCTTTCCCGTTGAAAAGCCTCACTGCTATAGGCTAAACTATAATTCACCATACACTTTCCTATCTTCAAATAATTAATATTCAAATAGTTAACGTTCAAAACCTTCATTACGTTTGCCGCGAGCAGAATGTACGCCATTACGGAGCACAAGCAGTGAATAACGATAGAATTGAAAGCGATTCGTTTGGCGACTTAAAAGTCCCTATTGATAAATACTATGGCGCACAATCGGCGAGGTCTTTAATCAACTTTCCAATTGGCATTGAAACTATGCCGGTACCCTTAATCCGAGCGTTTGGCATAATCAAATTATCCGCCGCCAGAGTCAATATAGATTATGGTGACTTGGACCGCCCCATTGGCGAAGCCATCGTTAAAGCCGCCACAGAAGTAATGGCAGGCACGCATAATGACCATTTTCCGCTTTCAGTTTGGCAAACAGGCTCGGGGACTCAGACCAACATGAATGCAAACGAAGTCGTCTCTAACCGGGCAATTGAAATTCTAGGGGGCGAGATCGGTAGTAAAAGTCCTGTACACCCTAACGATCATTGCAATATGAGTCAGTCGTCAAACGACACATTCCCCAGTGCAATGCATATCGCAGCGGTTGAAGAAATCGTGCATAAATTAATACCTGCACTTCATCATCTTAACGCGGCATTAGTGAGCAAAGAACAAGAATTTTCCAGTGTTGTCAAAATTGGCCGCACCCATACTCAAGACGCAACTCCCCTAACACTCGGCCAAGAATTTTCAGGTTATGCCGCACAAATACTCAATGGTATTCGCCGAGTAGAAGCCGTATTACCCGCACTTTATTCTTTAGCACAAGGCGGTACCGCTGTGGGCACTGGCCTTAACTCACAAGCAGGCTTTGATCTTAGAATTGCTAAAGAAATAGCACGGGTCACACATTTACCCTTTGTCACAGCAGATAATAAGTTTGAAGCATTGGCTGCGCATGACGCAATAGTGGAAGCCAGCGGTGCTCTGAACACCCTTGCCGTCAGCTTAATGAAAGTCGCCAACGACATACGATTTTTGGGCTCTGGGCCGCGCTGCGGAATTGGTGAAATAAGCTTACCAGAGAATGAACCAGGCTCGTCAATTATGCCAGGTAAGGTTAATCCAACACAATGTGAAGCGTTAACTATGGTGGCGGCTCAGGTTATGGGCAATCACGTAACAATCTCGATCGCAGGTTCCAATGGACACTTTGAGCTTAATACTTTTAAGCCCGTTATGATCTACAACCTTTTACAATCTATTCGCCTGCTAACAGACAGCTGCCGATGCTTTACCGACAAATGCGTCATTGGCATCACCGCGAATGAATCACACATTGCTAAACTTCTTAATGAATCGTTGATGCTGGTCACTGCACTCAACCCGCACATCGGTTATGACAACGCGACAAAGATTGCTAAAAAGGCGCATAAAGACGGCTCGACACTCTTGCAAGCAGGCCTTGCGCTCGAATTATTAAGCGAAGATGATTTCAATAAATGGGTCGTACCCAAAGAGATGCTCGCGCCAAAAAATAGACTATAAACTAAACAATACGTTCAAATTAGGTTTTTGAAGTAACGGCCTTAAAATCGTTCGCATAAAAACGCAACATTAAATAACCACTAATGCCTGCAATAAAGGATGCCAATATGATTGATAATTTGGCGACATAAAGAGAATCGGGAGAATGACTGAACGCTAAATCTGAAATAAAAATAGACATAGTAAAACCCATCCCTCCCAGCATACCTAAACCAAGTAAATGCGACATTGTCATGGCGTTGGGTAGATGACCCAATTTAAGTTTTATCACCATCCAACTTAGTAAAAATATTCCTAAAGGTTTATGTATAACAGAAGAGACAGAATCAAAAGAGACTTCTATGCTGGCATTTGCCAGTGCAAATACGGGGATAATCAATAATGCCACTGGCAAGTCCAATTTGTATTCCCAGCGCTGCAAAGGCGTTATAACTTTTTGAGCAGCGTCTTCAATCGATTTGACCATACCATGCTGTAGTTGACTTTTAATGATGGGTATTTCGTGGATCTGCTTATTATCAATGCGTTTGATCAGCGTACGGATACGATTTACCAACCACAATGAACCGTGTCGTGGTCTTGCAGGAATCATAAGCGCACACAAAAGAAATCTTATAGCCAAGGTACTAGGTCAAGAGCATTAATTTAAGAATAATTCTCATTTAGTTGTTGCAATACAAATGAGAATGGTTATTATTACCTTATTCCAACGGGAAGCAGTCTTTACCTACTCTCTTAGAGAGTGCCAAAGTTAACAGCGAGGCGAGGTACAGATTAAGACCTGAAAGATGTTGATTCAATCGCTATGGGAGTGGTGGTTGGATTAACTTCTCGGAGCAATTCTTCACGGCGTTGCGTAAGAGATCTCTCTCATCAAGCTAATCACGGTTATTTCGGCCAGCCAGTTATTCAACATTAATAACTAGGTCTGGCCTCTTTTTTATTAAGCGACTTATTCCAACGACGCTTAATAGCTTATACCCATCTTTTATAATTAATTACTTAATTGAATAGCCTCTTGCTGATCATCAGACTGAATCAAAAAATCAATTTTTCGTTGCTGCAAATTAACGCTATTTAAGACCACATCGATATTGTCACCGAGTGCATAGCCTTCCGTTGAATTGTTCAAATTAGAAATATGAACCAATCCTTCAATGCCCATCTGATCAAGCTCAACAAACAAACCAAAGTTTGTAACACCTGAGACAGTGGCTGAAAAACTTTCGCCTTTAAACTTTTGCATGTACTGACACTTTAACCAGTTTTCAACTTCACGACTCACTTCGTCGGCTTGTCTCGATTGGTTTGAACAGTGCATTCCTAAATCTTCCATTGCCTTACTGTCGTAAGGGTAACCTTTACTGGCGAGTCCCTTACCTTTAGTGAAGCGATTTAATACACGCTGCAAAGTACTTTTTTGACTATTAATTTTTGCACGAATGGCACGATGCGCTAACAAATCAGGGTAACGTCTAATAGGCGATGTAAAGTGTGCATAAGCATCATATGCTAAACCGAAGTGCCCATCGTTTTTAGGCGAGTATTGCGCTTGGCTTTGCGAACGCAATAGCATAGTACGAATAATGCTGGCATCACCGCGCTGATCAATACTGTTTAACAGATGATTGTAATGACGCGACGTAGGCTTTTCACCCCCACCTAAACTCAGCCCTTTTTCTGAAAGGAACGTACGCAATAACGTTAACTTTTTCTGCGTTGGTCCTTCGTGAGAACGGTACAAGGCCGGAATTTTATGTGTCTGTAAAAAATCAGCCGTGGCAACGTTGGCGCACAACATAAATTCTTCAATCATTTTATGGGCATCGTTACGAATAACCGGCGACATACTGGCTATTTTTTGCTTTTTAGTGAGATTAAATTTTAATTCTTGAGTATCAAAATCAATCGCATCACGCTTAGTGCGCGCAGGCTTTAAGACGTTATAAAGGGTGTATAAGTCTTCAATATAAGGCACAACATCTGGCGTTGTCTCAATCACTTGTTTTACTAATTTCGAGTTGCGCTTTACACCCGAAACCTTGTTAATAGCAACCGCATAAGCTTGGTCGTAAGTTAATCGAGCATGGGAATGAATTACCGCTTCGCAAAATTCAGCGCTGGTCATAAGCCCTTGCGAATTAATGGTCATCTCGCACACGATGGCAAGCCGATCGACATTAGGATTTAATGAACACAAGCCATTCGATAACGCCTTAGGAATCATCGGTACCACATGGCCGGGGAAATAAATCGACGTCGCACGCGATTGGGCTTCTTGGTCTAATAAGTCGTCAGGGCGAACGTAATGCGATACATCGGCAATGGCGACCAATAAACGCCAATCACCCGATTCATCTTTTTCACAATAAACCGCATCATCAAAATCTTTTGCATCAGCCCCATCAATGGTTACAAAAGGAAGATCGCGATAATCCTCTCGTATTGCTTTATCTTTCTCGGCGACTTTTGTGCCCAGTTTATCGGCATGGTCTAGTAAATCATCATCCCAATCTGAAGCAATGCCATGGCGACGAAGTGCCACTTTAATTTCCATACCGGGATCTTGAGGATGCCCAAGTACTTCAGTAATTTTAACTAACGTTGTGTGTCGGTAGCTAGGGTATTCAATAATTTCTGCATTGACATACTGCCCTGCTTTAGCATCGAGTAACTCAAGGTTATCGACATCAATTTTTTGGGACACTTTGCTGCTTTCAGGTATCAAGAAAAATCGATTACCTTTGCGTTTCAATTCACCCACAATATGAGTCGTTTTACGTTCAAGCACTTTAATTAATTTATTAGGCGAACGGCGACCTGAACTAGAAGGTGCTTTTAAATTGGGTGGTATCAAAACCTGCACAACATCGCCATCAAATACATGGGCAACTTGGCCAGCGGGTAAAAATAAATCTTTTTCGGTTGCACTATAAGAAACAAAAGCAAAGCCATCTTGATGGATACTGACGGTGCCAGTAACCAATAAATCTTGGTCAATTAAATGGTAGCCTTTATGTTTATTCAACATAAGCTGACCATCACGTTCCATCGCTCTTAAGCGTCTTCTTAATGCTTCTTTTTGCTCTGCGTTGTCCAGACCGAGTGCACTAGCAATTTGTTCCCGATTTAACGTATTTTTACCCTTAGCAACCGTGTTCATAATGAACTCGCGACTAGGAATAGGATTCGAATAAGATTTGAAATCGGATTGTTGGATTCTTGTGTTTAAGATAAAAATATTCTCTTTAGATTCGCCCATTACTTTGTAATGTGTATTTCAAAATTTATATCTTTAAAATAGCGATCTACAGGATCTTTGATAATCTAAACAAATTTTGTAAAAACTTGATAAAAGATCTCTATTATCAGCAAGATAATTTTGAACTGATTTAACTAATAAGTGAGGCAATTGATTGTAACTAATAACTACGACAGGAGGGTTATAACTAACGACTATGAAGTATGCTTAGATAAAAAATAAGACTTGATATCAAGTCTACAACTAAATCCTAACAGCAATAAGAAAGCAAAGATAGCTGAATGTATGTGTCACGGGTATTTTATGTCGCTTTAAGATAAAGTGACATGTATAACAATATTAATAGCAGTCAATTATGACATCAGATATACACCACTACGATAACGGCCAGCCACTTAACCGCTCAGAATCTATTAAGCGTCAATTAGAGCGAGATGCGGCTAAACATTTTTTACGCCTTTATGAGCAAATGTATCACACCCCTATGCGTAATATTTGGCATAACGAGCCATCTAGACCGGATATCTCTTGCCATCTAGATGGCAAACCGCTGGATCTAGAAATCGCGCATTTATACGCCAGCCCTAGTGAAGCTAAAATATTAGCGCGTGAAATCGTTGAACAAGTACAGGATCAACAAACACCTTTAAGAAACCCAAATCAAAAAAAGTTGATCGTCAGTGATAAAGAATTAGAACTTCTTAACTACCTGTTTGACCTCGCGGCAATGGATAGCCAGCAGCGTCTAATAACAGCACTTACTCGCATATTAAAAAGTAAAGGGCAAAAATCTTACGATTCTACCCGTGTCTGGCTAATCATCCGAAATGCCAGCCCACTCTGGCAATCCAAAGATTTTCAGCAGTGTATGCAGCAATTTAAAATACCTAAAAACCCATTTGAACAAATTTGGCTTTTGCCCGAATTTGATGGCAGCCAGCGGCCTATTAAACTTTTTTAGACCGTCTCATAAAATATGACTAAACCCAAACCTTTCATCGATCGCCAATCTTGTTTCATCGAAAATATCCCTGTAAAGTAATTTCCTTAACGAACAACTTAAGATCTAAATACCCATACGGAACGCTTATGAAATACCTTAGTACCTTTGCAGTGACTGCCCTAATGTCTTTTCAAGTAATGGCAGCAGATTTAAAAAGCCAGGATGTCACTCAATGGCTAACCGCAATGCCTGTTTTACAGCCTTGGTTAGAACAGAATGAAAGTAAATTAGCGGAAAATATCAGTGAGCCAAACAACCCTGAGGTCGTCTACAAAGAATCGATTTCTGCTTTAAAAAAAGCGGGTCTTTACGAAGAATTAAATAGCAAAGTGAAGAAGCTAGGCTATGACAACGTTGAAGAATGGAGTCAAGCTACGCAACAAGTAACATTTGCTTGGATGGCATTGGAAATGGAAAGTGAAGAGTCTCAAATTACCGCGGCTAAATCCCAATATGAAGCCATGAAAATTAACCCAGAGATTCCAGCAGCGCAAAAAGCAATGATGGAAAAAATGTTGGCGCCTGTCTTATCAATGGTTGAGCTGGCGAGTAAATCTTCTGACGCCGACAAAAAGGCCGTAAAGCCAAATAAAGACAAGTTACGTGCTTATTTTGATAGCCAGTCAAAATAAGTACACTAAAAACCCTGAATAACATATTGCTTGCCATTGAAGAATCTCATTAACTCTTGAAGGTTGCGAGCTTCAGTATTCATCGAAGCACTCACGGCACTGGTCTCTTCTACCAGAGCCGCGTTTTCTAGGTCATAGTATCCATTTGAGAGACCGTTGTATTGACATGATTAATCCCTGTCGCTTGCGCTTGACTAGCAATATTAATATTTGAAATAAGCTCTAAAACTGATTTCATCGATGTCACAATATCTTGCAGTGTTTCCCCAGAATTATCGACCAATCGAGTACCTTCTGACACTTTTTTAACACTGTCATTAATAAGCCCTTTAATCTCTTTGGCTGCACCGGCACTGCGCTGAGCAAGATTTCTAA
>JBNMPQ010000152.1:0-7043 GCA_051276935.1 Oleispira sp.
GTAACCTAAAATAATTTGATCAGTAAATATGATCTCTATGCTATCAAAACTATCTAGATGGGTCTTGTGCGTCTGGCGTGATATGAGCACTAATATTCATTTTCACAAAAAAATTGTTTTTCCGATGAGGCAATATTTAAATATATCGTTTATTAATAAATTGGGAAGTAGCGCCAGTATAAATATCTGGCGCTTTTTTATCACTATAAAAAAACTAGGATAAATTAGAAAGCTTAGGGTGGGCTTTCGGATTGCGGCGCACGATTAAGGCAACCTTGCCTATTTTTTGAATCAATTCAGAACCGGTTTCTTTAACTATGTCTTCAATTGCTTGAGCACGCATGTCGCGTTCGCCAATTGAAACTTTTACTTTAATTAATTCGTGGTCGTCAAGAGCACGGTTTAATTCTTCCAGCACAGTTTCCGATAAACCGTTACCGGCTATCGTCACAACGGGGTTTAGATTATGGCCAATAGAGCGCATTGCTTTCTTTTGTTCAGCAGAAATTGCCATCAGATTCGGTTGCCTAACTTAATTAAGTGGTAAACTCTGATTATATAGCAATAAATTCGAATTTGCCGCTTAAAGCGGTAATCTGTAGAAAACCAATTGAGAAAATAAGATATGGCGCGTTCAAAATCGAGTAATGATTGGATGGATGAGCATTTTAATGATCATTATGTGATGAAGGCCAAAGAAGAGGGCTACCGTTCTCGCGCGTGTTATAAACTGATGGAAATCGATGATAAAGATAAGTTGATTAAGCCAGGCATGACAATCGTTGATTTGGGCTCGGCTCCGGGCAGTTGGTCGCAAGTGGCCGTCAATCGAGCAGGGGATCATGGTCTAGTCGTTGCCTCTGATATTTTGTCGATGGATGGCATCGCAGGCGTTACCTTCTTACAGGGTGATTTTACCGAAGAAGCGGTATTTGATGAGTTGATGACTATTATTGGTAATAGGCAAGTTGACCTTGTAATTTCCGATATGGCCCCCAATATGAGTGGAATGAGTGCAGTGGATCAGCCGAGTGCAATGTATTTGGTTGAACTGGCCCTAGATATGGCTCGTCAGGTTTTAAAGCCTGGCGGCAACTACGTGGCTAAGGTTTTCCATGGAGAAGGCTTCGATGAGTATCTTAAAGATATGCGTTCATCGTTTTTAAAAGTCGTTACCCGTAAACCAGAATCTTCTCGAGCGCGTTCTCGTGAGGTGTACTTAGTGGCAAAAGGTTATAAAGGTTAGTCAATCTTTTGCTAGAATAGTGAGTAGAGTAAAGAAAGGTATAAATGACCTCTGATTATCTATTAACGCCGTATAGGTAGTAGAGATCAGATTAAAAGCTGCGTAAGCTATAGACTTACGCTACATATAAAATTAGAGGTATGCCTGTCATGGCAAAGAATTTAGTACTTTGGGCCATCATCGCTGCGGTATTGATGACGGTTTTTAATAATTTCCAAAATGTCAGTCAAGCCAAAGAACTCAAGTATTCTGAATTCATCAGCAGTGTACGTACAGGCCAAGTCGAGCGTGTCAGCATTGCGGGTCAGAATATTGAAGGCGTACTGAGTAATGGTGAGAGTTTTTCTTCTATATTGCCTGCTTACGATGAAAAGCTGATTGACGACCTATTGAATAACAACGTTCAAGTTGAAGGTAAAAAGCCTGAGCAGCAGAGTATTTGGACTCAATTGCTGGTTGCATCTTTTCCTATTTTGGTAATTATTGCGGTCTTTATGTTCTTTATGCGTCAGATGCAAGGTGGTGGTGCTGGCGGCAAAGGCGGCCCAATGTCGTTCGGTAAGAGCAAAGCAAAATTATTAAGTGATGACCAAATTAAGACGACATTTGATGATGTTGCCGGTTGTGATGAAGCAAAAGAAGATGTGAAAGAGCTCGTAGACTTTTTAGTTGATCCTGGTAAATACCAGCGCCTTGGCGGTCGTATTCCGCGGGGCGTTTTGTTAGAAGGCCCTCCTGGTACAGGTAAGACATTGCTCGCCAAAGCCATTGCGGGTGAGGCGAAAGTACCTTTCTTCTCTATTTCGGGTTCTGATTTCGTTGAGATGTTTGTCGGTGTCGGCGCATCTCGTGTACGCGACATGTTTGAGCAAGCAAAGAAACAAGCGCCGTGTATTATCTTTATTGATGAAATTGATGCGGTTGGTCGTAGTCGTGGGGGCGGTCATGGCGGCGGCAATGACGAACGCGAGCAAACGCTTAACCAGTTGTTGGTTGAGATGGATGGTTTTGAGGCCAATGACGGCGTTATTGTGATTGCTGCGACAAACCGTGCAGACGTATTGGATAAAGCGTTATTGCGCCCAGGTCGTTTTGATCGCCAAGTGGTTGTTGGTTTGCCTGATGTTCGTGGTCGTGAGCAAATTCTTAAAGTACACATGCGCAAAGTGCCAATCGCAGATGATGTTAAAGCGTCTGTTATTGCACGGGGTACACCGGGTTTTTCGGGTGCTGATTTAGCGAACTTGGTCAACGAGTCAGCACTTTTCTCGGCTCGCGCTGCTAAAAGTCTTGTGACAATGGAAGAGTTTGAAAAAGCCAAAGACAAAATCATGATGGGCGCAGAGCGCAAGACCATGGTTATGTCTGAAAAAGAAAAAGAAAGTACGGCTTATCATGAAGCGGGTCACGCGATTGTGGGCTGTTTGTCAGAAGAGCATGATCCTGTTCATAAAGTAACGATCATTCCTCGTGGTAGAGCATTGGGCGTTACTTTCTTCTTACCAGAAGCGGATCGTATTAGCGAAAGCCGTAGAAAAATTATGGGTGATATTGCGACGGCTTATGGTGGTCGAATTGCCGAAGAAATGCTTTATGGCAAAGAGGGTGTAAGTACTGGTGCTTCTCAGGACATCAAAATGGCAACTCATTTTGCTCGCGCAATGGTTGTTAATTACGGTTTGTCAGATGCGCTGGGACCATTAGATTATGATTCTCGTGACTCGGATGGTATTGGCTCTCGTCATGTATCAAATGAGACCTCACGTTTAATCGATCAGGAAATAAAGAATATTACTTCAGAATGTTATGCCCGAGCTGAAAAGATATTAGATGATAATCGCGACATATTAGAATCAATGAAAGAAGCATTGATGGAATATGAAACGATTGATTCTAATCAGGTTGCAGACCTAATGAGTCGCCAGAAAGTGCGAGCGCCGGCTTCTTGGGATGATAAAAATGGGGGTTCATCCTCATCTTCAGTTGAAGAGACTGACCTGGGTGAGCAAAGCGATAGTGATGATACGCCAGGCGATAAAGTCGACGTGTAATGTAATTGATTAATCGTTTAAAATAACGGGCTACGGCCCGTTTTTTTATGGGACTCTTTTGTACCGCTACTTTAAATTTATACCGCTACTTTAAAGTGTTCTTTTAAGTGCTTAGCCGTGAATGTTATTCAGTATGAAAAAAAAATTATTAGCCTGCGGATCTCGTAACGGCAAAATACAGCAGCTGGATTTAAACCGTTGTAATATTATGGGGATTTTGAACGTTACCCCTGACTCCTTTTCTGATGGAGGCTCTTATAATAAGCTTGATAAAGCGTTGTTCCATGCCGAGGAGATGATTAGGCTAGGGGCTGTTTTAATCGATGTGGGTGGTGAGTCTACCCGTCCTGGTGCTGTGTCTGTTTCATTGCAAGAGGAGTTAGACCGGGTCGTGCCTGTTGTTGAAGCGATTCATAAAAATTTAGATGCCATTATTTCGGTTGATACCAGTACTTCTAAAGTGATTACGGAGTCAGCACGGGTCGGTGCGGGATTGATTAATGATGTGCGCGCTTTGCAACGTGAGGGAGCCCTGAATGCCGCTGCTGCGACAGGCTTGCCTGTTTGTCTAATGCACATGCAGGGACAGCCTGATAGTATGCAGCAGGCACCCTGTTATGAGAATGTCGTAAGTGATATTCATGCTTTTTTGGCCGAACGAGTTGATGCTTGTGCTAAAGCAGGTATTGAAAAGTCACGTCTATTATTAGATCCCGGTTTCGGTTTTGGTAAAACGCTGGAACATAACTATCGGCTTTTGAATGAGCTAGAAAGTTTTCATCAATTTGATTTGCCGCTTTTGGTCGGAATTTCTAGAAAAACGATGATAGGTAAAGTATTGCAGAGTAAGGATTTACAAGATCGGCCTGCTGATCAGAGGCTTTATGGCAGTCTGGCCGCGGCCGTTATTGCAGCGATGAAGGGCAGCGCAATTATTCGTGTACATGATGTGGCAGCCACCTTCGATGCACTTCAGGTGGTCGCAGCGACAAAAGAATTTAGTAAGGATGGAATAAAAGTATGAGTACTAATGTTAGCAAAAAATATTTTGGTACCGATGGCATACGCGGTGAAGTAGGTATTTATCCGATTACTCCTGAGTTTGTTATGAAGCTGGGTTGGGCGGCAGGTAAGGTATTTGCCAGTCAGGGTAAAAGTAAAATTATAATTGGTAAAGATACGCGTATTTCTGGCTATATGTTTGAGTCTGCTTTGGAGGCTGGTTTAGCGGCAGCGGGGGTCGATAGTGTTATGTTGGGGCCAATGTCTACTCCCGGCATTGCCTATTTAACGCGAACGTTTCATGCCGAGGCCGGTATCGTTATTAGTGCTTCTCACAATCCTTTTCAAGATAACGGCATTAAGTTTTTTTCTGCAGACGGTACCAAGCTGGATGATGCTATTGAGCTTGAAATTGAGAAGTATTTAGACTTGCCAATGACGACGGTTTCTTCGGATCAGTTGGGTAAGGCTTTCAGAGTGAATGATGCTGCAGGACGTTATATTGAGTTTTGTAAAAGTACCGTGCGTCGTTTAAAGCTTAAGGGAAAACGCATTGTATTAGATTGTGCTCATGGCGCTACCTATCAAATAGCGCCGGCGGTATTTGAAGAGTTGGGGGCTGAAGTGATTGCGATTGGTGTTGCTCCTAATGGTTTAAATATTAATAAAGATGTAGGTTCCACTTCACCAAAGCAACTGCAGCAAAAAGTGATCGAGACTCGTGCTGATTTGGGTATTGGTTTTGATGGTGACGGTGATCGCGTGATTATGGTCGATGAGAAAGGCGAGATCGTTGATGGTGACGAATTGCTTTATATCATGGCAATGCATGCTCGCAGCCGTAAACGTTTGGGTGGCGGTATTGTCGGTACTTTGATGAGTAATCTCGGTTTAGAGCTGGCTTTGAAAAAAGAAAAAATTGATTTTGTTCGTGCTAATGTAGGTGATCGCTATGTAATGCAACAATTAAAAGAGCATAATTGGCGTTTTGGTGGGGAATCTTCTGGTCATCTATTATGTTTAGATTCAACATCGACTGGCGATGGTGTCGTTTCGGCATTGCAAATTATGATGGCGATACAGGATTCAGGCAAGAATTTGCATCAGCTCAAATTGGGTATGACTAAGTGCCCTCAAACAATGATTAACGTTCGTCGTAATAAAGATATTGACGTTTCGAAGGATAAAACCATACAAGATGCCGCGGCAGTGGTTGAGGCTGAGTTAGCAGGCCGTGGTCGAGTTTTGCTGCGCCCATCAGGCACAGAACCTGTTGTTCGAGTGATGGTAGAAGGTGAAGATGGTGCTTTAGTGGCTAAAAAAGCACAGCAATTAGCTGAAATCGTTGGGAAAATTATATCTTAATTTCGATTATAGCCATCTACTGCTTGAGTCAGATGGCTATCTTCGCTACTATCTCGCCCTGATTTATATCGTGAGGTGATTATGCGTCGTCTATTGGTGGCTGGTAACTGGAAAATGAATGCCAGTAAGGTCATGTTGAATGAATTGTTAGCCAGTATTTTACAAAATACTCCGCAGCAAACAGACGTCGTGGTATTCCCTCCGGCTCCGTATCTGATGGCAGCGGCTGATAAGTTGCAGGGCAGCACAGTCAAAGTGGGTTGTCAGAACGTAAGCCCATTTTATAGTGGTGCTTATACGGGTGAAGTATCCGCTGATATGTTGGTTGATTGCGGTTGTGAGGCGGTATTGGTTGGGCATTCCGAGCGTCGTACGCTTTATGCTGAAACTGACGCGGATGTATTGGTAAAAACAGAAGCGGCATTGGTCGCAGGCTTAATACCTTTTGTGTGCGTGGGTGAAACACTCGCAGAGCGTGAATCGAATCAAACCGAAGCGGTTATCGAAAAACAAATTAATGCGGTGTTGAATGGTTTAAGTATTCAGCAGTTAGCAAAATGTGTATTTGCTTATGAGCCTGTATGGGCAATTGGTACTGGGAAGACAGCTTCTCCAGAGCAAGCGCAGCAAGTACATGCATTTATTCGTGGCCTTTTAGCTATGAAAGATGCAGATTTAGCACTTAATAGTCATATTCTTTATGGTGGCAGTGTTAAAGCGGACAATGCGAAAGAATTGTTTGCGCAGCAAGATATCGATGGTGGCTTAGTGGGCGGTGCCTCACTAAAAGCTGAAGAATTTTTAGGAATTTGTAATCCAACTTAATGTTGGTAAGCGTAATAGGTAGAGTATAATGGAAAAGATTACCCTAGTAGTTCATATCTTATTAGCCTTTGGTGTTATTGGTTTGGTAATGATCCAGCAAGGTAAGGGTGCTGATGCAGGCGCTTCGTTTGGTGGTGGTTCGTCACAAACAGTATTTGGTGGCCAAGGCTCAGGTAATTTCTTAAGCCGTATGACGGCAATCTTTGCTGCAGTTTTCTTTGCTACCTCTATGGCTCTTGCAGTTGTTGCGAGCAATAAAGCAAAAGGCATTAACGATGTGGGCGTTCCTACGCAAGAAATGAGAGAAGTTCTTGAGCAAGACGCCCCTATTGTGGAAGAATACGCACCTGCGACTGATGCTCCTGATGTGGATGTGTCGATTGATGATGTGCCGGTACTAGAAGTACCTGCAGAATAGGCATCAAAAAGTAGTTTCGCGGATGTGGTGAAATTGGTAGACACGCCACCTTGAGGGGGTGGTGGGCTCACGCCCGTGGGAGTTCGAGTCTCCCCATCCGCACCAATTCGCTTTTTTAGTCGATCAGGCATATAAT
>JBNMPQ010000153.1:0-7043 GCA_051276935.1 Oleispira sp.
TTTTTTATTGGCCGGAATTGGTATTGAAGCCACAGGGCAAACC
This sequence comes from Oleispira sp., assembly GCA_051276935.1. Classification (GTDB taxonomy): domain Bacteria; phylum Pseudomonadota; class Gammaproteobacteria; order Pseudomonadales; family Oceanobacteraceae; genus Oleispira. The sequence continues at coordinate 44 of JBNMPQ010000153.1, forward strand.
ATTGGCAATGACCCAAACTGGAGCCCTCCGGCCGACTACGATCCTCGTAAACGGTCCTGGTACACAGACGCCAAGCAACAAAATCGTATTTTGTTTACAGCACCTTATAGTGATGCCGATACCGGCGAGATTCTAATTTCAACAGCGGCACCAATCAATATCAATGGTCAATTCTCTGGCGCATTATTTACCGATGTCAGCTTAAAAGGCCTTGCAGAAATTAGTAATCGTGCGGAATTATTTGGCGCAGGTTTCGCCTTTATCGTCGGGAAAGATGGCAATTTTATTGCTCATCCAGAAAGCAAATACAATGGTAAACCTATGTCGAAGGCTTTTGGATCTGGCTTAACATTAAAATCAGGCACCCAAATATTTGAGATTGATGGCGTTCAAACATTAATGATTTTCTCTCCATTAGAAAATCTAGACTGGTACCTCGGTATAGCACTGAGCGAGGATATAATTCTTGCGCCTGTGCACAAGCTTCGCCGTGATGCCATTATGTACTCTCTATTAGCGGTGATTATTGGAGTCTTAGCTTTAGGGGGCATTATTAAACAACTCATGGTACCGCTCAAAATACTTAATGATGCTATGCGCGACGTTGCAACCGGTGAAGGTGACCTCACTCGTCGACTTAATACCAATACCGATGCAGAGTTTTCTAGCCTAGCGAAAAACTTTAATAATTTTGCAGAAAAACTGCAGACCATGATTACTGCAGTGAAAGTGATTGGCACAAGTATGATTCTAAGTACTGAACAAACGGCGCAAGGGGCAAGCATTGCAACAGGTGCAATGGAGCAACAAAACGAAGAAGTTGAGCAACTTGCAACGGCAATGAACGAAATGGCCAGCACGGCCTTAGAAGTCGCGAACAATGCACAAACTGCAGCAAGTGCGGTACGACAAGCTGATGAAGCCGTGATTCAGGGCGCCGGCGCTATTAATGAAACGACTCAAGCTATTTCACAGTTATCCGGCCAAATTGATCAAGCTGTCATTGCCGTACAAGAGCTCGAAAATGATACCGCCAGTATTGAGTCAATTTTAGGGGTTATTACAGGCATTGCAGAACAAACTAATCTATTGGCTTTGAATGCCGCGATCGAGGCCGCACGCGCTGGAGAAATGGGCCGTGGTTTTGCAGTGGTTGCTGATGAGGTTAGAAATTTAGCCGCAAGAACTCAAGAATCAACGTCTGAAATTCGTGAAAAGATCGAAAAACTTCAAACGGGCGTTGTGGCTGTGGTTAACGTAATGGACAACAGCAAACAAACCACACTCACCACTGTAGAAAAATCAGAACAAGCGAATGCGACCAATGAGTTAATTAGCGAAAGTATTCGAAAAATAACCGATATGAATTTACAAATTGCGAGCGCCGCTGAAGAACAAAGTCAGGTTGCCGAAGAAATGAACCGCAATACGTCCAATATCCGCGACCTTTCTCAACAGGTAATGGATAATGCTAGCCAGACCAATAAAGCGATGAAAACCCAAGTTAAGCAAGTTGGCGATCAAGAGAAATTATTGAGTCAGTTTATTGTTTAATAGTGACTACGGGCAAAGTATTAAATAGATAGCGCCATCTGTAGATGAGCTATCTATCGATATAATAGTTGAGCTATTATTGTCAGCATATTTTTAACTGTTAATGACTGGCCCTATGGATTTTAGTTTTGAATTATTAGCAATTTTATCGTTAGTCGCTATCGTCGCAGGTTTTATTGATGCCATCGCCGGGGGTGGAGGCTTACTCACGATACCCGCCCTTCTCTTCACCGGAATGCCTCCCGTACAAGCAATTGCAACGAATAAATTACAAGCCTGTTTTGGTAGTTTTACTGCAACGCGTTATTTTATTAAACAAAAGTTAGTTTTCCCCAAGCAACAAATAGTCGGAATAGTCGCGGCATCCATAGGGGCTATTTTAGGCGCTATTGCTATTCAACTGTTTGATTCGAGTTTATTAATTACACTACTGCCTTTTGCATTAATCTTAATTGCTGTGTATCTAATATTGGTAAAGAAATTTGGCCAATCTTCAGACGAAGCCAAGCTAAGTGAGAAAAAATTTAATGCCTCTTTCATTACTGGCATTGGATTTTATGATGGTTTCTTTGGCCCGGGAACAGGCACATTTTTCACACTGAGTTATTGTAAAATGCGCGCCCTAAACTTGATTCAAGCAACCGCTCACGCCAAGCTGATGAATTTTACAACGAACATCATTTCACTGTTTATTTTCATACTATCAGACCAAGTCCTATGGCAAGTTGGCCTTGCCATGGCACTGGGACAAATCATTGGTGCTCGTATTGGTGCAGCAACCGCAATCAAGCAAGGAACTGATTTTATTCGCTATATGACGGTTGCCGTGTGCATTGCGATGAGTATTAGCTTATTGCTGAAATAACTCACTTTCTTAAAGGCAGATTAAACCGCCTTATAGCGTTGCCCTTTAGCAATCCACTCTTGCAATAATTCACGGTTATCATGATCCCAAGGATGAAAACTTGGGCGATAATAATCGATATAGTCTTTCCAGATATTTTTTACTAGACCATTCTTCCCGAAATACATACGTATGCCCTGCATCCAGACTTTTGGGCTAAATAGCTTGCCATCTTTCCATAAGAAAATAGCTTGAACGGTGCTTACTCGAATACAAAAAAGAAGAGTGACAATCATCATTGCCATGATTCGGTGAATATAGCCGCCACCTGCTTGCTTATAGACATCAAACGCAACCGCTTTATGCTCAGTTTCTTCTACTGCGTGCCACTTCCACAGCGCTTTGAATTTCTCATCAACCCCATCAGAGCTTTTCGGGTTGGTTAATAAATCATGAGCCATGATCGCAGTAAAGTGCTCTACTGCGCTGGTGATTGCTAGACGGCTAATGGCAGGAAGATACTTCTTCATTAGTATTTTTTCTTTTTTCTCAAACACCTCTACCTTGCTGGCGGGATAACCCAAGCTATCAAGATACTGATTAAATTGAGCATGCTCATGTCCATGAATGGCTTCTTGTTTAATAAAACCTTTCACCTGTTTTAACAGCACTTCATTTTTCACAAAATGTTGATTATCGCGCACCGCATCAATAAACATGCGCTCGCCTTCAGGAAAAAGACATGATAAAGCATTGTTGTAAGTGGTTTTGAATATATCACCGTCATGCCAGTAGCGAGGAAGGCTATCAAGATCAAATTCAAACTCCATTTTACGACCTGAAATGTCCATCTGAGCACTGATCTCAAGCGCCGTTTGCTTTGTTGTTATTGTCATTTGTCCAATCCACGGTAATGGCTTCAATATATGAACTAGTTTATGAGAGTCGCCGGGAATTAAACAGGTTGTCTAGGGACAAGCTAGGCTAATCAGAACCTCATTGCTTGGCTGATTTAAACTTTAAAAAACAAAAAGCCCCTTTCCGGCTAGACCAGAAACAGGCTTCTCTTTAAATACTGGTTTAACTCATTAACTAACGAAAGCGCTTAGCTAATTTACTTAGACAGCCAAACCATGAGTTGCTGACGCTCTAGGTCTGTCATCTTCGTTAAGTTACCAAGAGGCATGTAGCCTGTTTGCAATGCTGGAATCATCTTATCTTTCATCGCCAAAGCTTGTTCAGCGGACTCTAAAATAATTCCGGCAGGAGCCATAGCAAAACCCGCATTGCTTGGACTTACTGCATGACAAGACACACAGCGCTGCTCAACAATAACCATTGCCTGCACATCCGTTAAAACCACTTCGCCCTTTTGAGCTTCTATTTTAGCAGGCACCATAGCGGCTGCTAATGCGGCCAACATAATGGCTGAAATCACTAGTATGCTCGGCTTGCTGACACCTTGATTTTTCAAGTTGAAAAAGTGACGCGCATAAGCCGAGATAAAACCAATCGCCACCAAAACCAACCAGCCCTGTTCATGACCATAGGTCATTGGGTAATGATTGCTGATCATAATGAAGATAATGGGCAAAGTGAAATAGTTATTGTGGGTAGAACGCAATTTTGCGAACGCACCGTATTTAGGATCAGGTGACTCTCCACGCTCTACGGCTTCTACTAAGGCACGCTGTGCGGGCATAATACCTAAGAAGACATTGCCAGCCATAATCGTACCTAAGATGGCGCCAACATGAATATAGGCACCACGAGCCGAAAATATCTGGAAAGCGAACCACGACATAAAGATTAAAAATCCGAATAAAATTAAGCCGAATAATTTACTATTCTTCTGTAGAGGAGAACGCACCATCGCTTCATAAACCGCGACACCTGCAATAATGAAACCCATGCCTGCGGCAATCGCTTCACCTTGGGTAAAGTCCATGCGGGTGCTATCGATTAAGAAGCTTTCAGCGCCGATGTAATATACGATCCATAACATCACCATTCCGGTTAACCAAGTGGTATAGGCTTCCCACTTAAACCAGTGTAAGTTCTCAGGCATTTTTTCAGGCCCTAACTTATATTTCGCGACTTCGTAGAAACCGCCTCCGTGGATAGCCCATAAGTCACCGCCAATGCCTTTGTCTTTTTTCCACTGTGGTGGATTTTCTAAGCTGTTATCTAGCCAGACAAAATAGAAGGAGGCACCAATCCAAGCCACACCCGCTATCACGTGGAACCAGCGGAAGAACATGTTTAGCCACTCTAAAAAATACGCTTCCATTATTTATCTCCCGCGTTGTTAATATTGACATTGCTATGAGTAGTTACATCACGATCGTGAACACAATTACCTGCAACATAGGTTGCTTGCACCGCGCGATCGTCCCCTAAAATAATCATGGCGAATAATTTCTCAGCTAAGGTTTTACACTTGCCTTGCTTTAATGCCATTAGTGGGGTGCTATTAAAATCTAATACGGCAAAGTCTGCTTCGTTGCCTATCTTGAATGAGCCAATTTTATCTTCTAGCTGAAGTGTTTTCGCATTACCCAGTGTCGCTAGGTACAAACTCTTCAATGCTGACAATTTGTTGCCATTCAATTGCGTTACTTTGTAAGCTTCGCTGAGTGTTTGCAACATAGAGAAGCTTGTACCGCCACCGACGTCAGTCGCAATACTGTAGGCAACTTGCTGCTGCTCTAGTTCTTTAATGTCCAATAAGCCGCTGCCTAAAAATAGGTTTGAGGTTGGGCAAAAAGAAACACTGGAGCCGGTTTCACGGAAACGCTGGTGTTCACGTTCGTTTAAGTGAATGCCGTGAGCAAATACGCTGCGCTTACCGAGTAAGTTATACTGGTCGTAGACATCAAGGTAGTCTTTAGCATCTGGAAATAATTCCGCTACGAACGCCATTTCATCTTTGTTTTCCGAGATGTGTGTTTGCAAATACACATCAGGATATTCTTGCAGCAACTGCTCTGCTTTTTGCAGCTGTTCGTGCGTCGAGGTAATCGCAAAACGTGGGGTTACCGCATAAAGCTGGCGACCGTTATTGTGCCAAGTATCGATCAACGACTTACTATCGTCGTAGCTGCTTTCAGGGGTATCACACAAGAACTCTGGTGCGTTACGATCCATCATCACCTTACCGCAAATCATGCGTGTATTTCGTGCTTCAGAGGCTTCGAAGAAGGCTTCTACTGATTGCTTATGCACTGTACCAAAGACCAATGCCGTCGTTGTGCCGCATTTTAGTAGTTCGTCGAGAAAGAAATTCGCGATGTTGCTGGCGTATTCTTTGTCTTCGAACTGGCGCTCAGCAGGGAAGGTATAGTTATTCAACCAATCCAAAAGTTGTTCACCGTAAGAGGCTATCACTTCGACTTGTGGATAATGAATATGTGTATCAATCATACCTGGAATAATTAGGTGATCTTTGTATTCAACTATTTTCACGTCTGCTGCCAGTGTTGCTAATACTTCACTGGCTTCGCCTAGATTGGCAACCTTGCCATTTTCAATGACTAATGCGCCATCTTGAAAAAATTGGTATGCATCTTCACCGTCGATATCTGGATCCGACAGAAAGTTAAGTATGGCGGCTCGATAGACAGTCGTGCTCTGTGTGTTCATAGTAGTTTCCACTAAGGATCTCTCAAATTTATAAATCGTTAGAAAAATAAAACAAACGCTATTGGTTTTTAAACGAGTCAAGATTGAGTATTTGATTTCACAAAACGGCGTGAATACTTCTCTGTAGCCTTGGGCTCGGCCAGTCGTTGCAGGTTTTCACGCCGCTACGCTCCATGCCTCACACATTTGTTCCACAAACACTCAATCCTGCCTCTTATGAATTCATAAAATTCAATAATGTTTCTTTTTCTAAATTTCTAATAGTTACTAATTAACAAGTAATCTGAATCTTCACATCTTCACCGAAGAAATATTCTTCGCAATTATTACCACCACCTTTACGATCGACCACAAGGAAATCACATACCTTATTCAAACCTAATACTGGGTGGTGCCAAGTATTCTTGTGGTAGTTAATACCTTGGTCGGCACGGGCAATAAACAAGTGAAGATTTTCAGGTGTTGGCTCTTCAACCGCATCGGCCACCAGAACCAAATACTCTTCACCAGAAAGTGGATGAAAAGATTGGCTTCCAAACGGATGACGTTCAACCATTTCGATATCCATAGCCAAGTCTTTAGAAACGGGTCGAGGCTGCGCGCGGAAGATGTTGATCACCGCATGAGTTTCACTCTCTTTTTTATCCGAGCTGCCAGCCGCTTCTAATTCAACCTTTACCAAAGAGTCATAACGTTCGGTATTACCACCGTTAATCATGATCAGGCTGCTATCAGCAGAAACATCTTGTGCTCTTTGTTTTGCATCTGGCACTTCAACCACATCACCAAAAGCAGCAAACGCTTCTTTGGTTAATGGCTGGGGAGTTAATTTATATTCTTTCACAATCAATCTCTCAAAAAGAGTTAGCTACCACGGTACGTAGAGATGCCGAATGCAGAAACCAATAAAGGAACATGGTAGTGCTCTTCTGGATTTTCGATACGGAAGTCAAAAGTCAC
>JBNMPQ010000154.1:0-7023 GCA_051276935.1 Oleispira sp.
CATCATTAACAATTCGAATAAAGGCATTCGCAACTTGACCAAAATTCTGACTTCTGTTCACGCCATCATGAATAGTGACCGTTACTGAAATTTTATCAACATCTGCAGGCACTTTTGAAAAATCGATCTTCACTGCCTCATCATCACCATCACCCTCACCGGTGCGGTTATCACCTTGATGAACCACAGAGCCGTCACTTGAAATCAAGTTATTGTAAAAAATAAAGTCATCGTCAGACCTAACTTTACCGTCAGATTTCAATAAAAATATACTGGCATCCAGATCAAATTCGGCTCCTTCAGTAGCGCGCTCGTCCCAACCCAGCCCTACCAATACTTTGGACATTCCTGGCGCAACTTTATCTAAACTGACATTACCACCTTTACTTAAACTTACTGACATTAGTGTGCTCCCTAATTTGATTTATAAACTTTAATATTTTTGCCATCAACGGCATAACTTTTACTTGCTAGCATCATCATTGGTATGTCAACTGGCAGATTACCAAAAGCTAACTCAATAGTTAGCTCCAACTTCTCTTTATCGATCAAACTATTAATACGTTTAACCTTTTCTTCTTTCATGCACTCCACATCGAAATCACCCGTATATATTCTATTTTCTTGGTAAAGCTCGGTCCCTATGATTCGATCTACTGGCCAGTCCCATTGTTCAATGATGCCTTTTATAAAAAGCGTTGGTGTGGCTGTAACAATCCATATAATATAATTTTGCTTATGCAGAGCATGGAGACGATTAACCACATAATCCAGTTGATTTAATTCCCCAGCAGACAATCTACCTGCCTCGTAAAGTTCCTTCTCACTAACGCCTGCAAGGCATTTCTTATATAACTGGCGTTTAATCGATTTTTTAATTCCATGGCGATAGGTATCAATTTTAAAGGCCAATGACAAAGCTTTCTGGAATATAAAGCGCTTATCAGTGACCTTTTTAAATAAATAACCCAACGAATTCTGATGAATGAGTGTTTCGTCAAAATCGAACAAAGCCAATTTCATAAAAACTAAACCAAATCAAAATCAGATGGATTCAATCCGAGTTCAATTGCTATTTTTGCCGCTACTTTACGCTCATCAGCATCGAAATCACCATCAGAAGCTCCAATTGCACAGACCATTCGCAGTACTAGTCGAGCTTGTTCGTCTTTACCTTTAATTTTACCCAATGCAGCCATCGCTTTTGCTGCACCAATATCCTCATCCATTTCTAAGGTTTCTATATAATTTTTCCATGTTTTCACTACTTCAGAAGTATCATAAATAGATAGCGCTTCATGACTCTCTATAAAAGCCATCATTTTAGTTTTTTCGTTCGAGTCAATTTTTCCATCCGCCATTATGACTAATGCACTGCCCCCTAGTGCAGCATTAAGAAAGTCTTTGGACTTGTATTTTAAGGCTTCATTTTTCATTTCACTTAGCTTGCTACGTGCTTGTTGTAAAAAATTTGATAACATATTTTTTCTCTAATTGTGAGTTTATTTTTGCGATCCAGAGACTGAATGCCTGGATAAATTTTATATTAATAGCTACCTTTAACCTGCTATTTAAATTAGCTGAACAAGTACTAGTTAGGTTTAATTATTGAAATACATCCTCAAAAACTCCTTACCTTAAATCGTGCAACTATGCTGTTCATTATGCCAGCTCTAACAGTTGAAGTTAACCTCAATCGAACATCGATAAAATTATTAGATTGTCTCGAAATCGATTATTAGTATACATCCGACATTCACCAGATAATAAAGTTGCCTCAAAGATTTATCATACTCATACACCCAGTTTTTCAATGAACTAGGCGCCTGTCGGACTTAAATAATCACAGCGAGCGAGTGAACTGAAGTTTCCTAGTTTCTCAAATGAGTGCGATAGCATAACCAGTCCAATTTGAATTAAATGGAGGGTTTGCCCGTAAATAGGGCAAACCGCTTAAAATACTTCTTCTCTATACGCGGGCTGAAAATTTCTAGGAAACTTCAGCTAGTGAACTAAACCAAATAAAACGTGGTACTGCAGTTATTGTGTATTATTCTGATGTTTAATGACAGGCAGATTCAACCTCGAAGTACATAACCAATTAGGCTACTAATGCTGCCACGTGTTCGGCCATTTTTCAGCCGGTGTTTTATAATTGAGTTTCTTTCTTGGTCTAGTATTGAGTGAGGTTATCACGGAGACCACCTCTCTTGGAGATACCGTTTTGAAGTCCGTGCACTTCGGCCAGTACTGCCGCAACAATCCATTTGTATTTTCATTCAGTCTAGGTTGCCAAGCGCTGTACGGATCAGCAAAATAGACGGGTACACCAAGGGCTTCTGTCATTTCTTCGTGATAGGCGAACTCTTTACCATTGTCAGCTGTAATTGTTGGTACCGTATAGGGTTTTAGTAGCGAAATCGTCGCCGCAGTCACTTCTTTTGCCGACTTACTATTGACTCGTTTAGAAACGGTAAAGCTAGTGGCTCTATCAACAATGGTCACTAGTGCACCGCTGTGACCCTTACCTATCACCAGATCAATCTCCCAATCGCCTATACGAGATTTCTCCTCAACGATTGTGGGTCGTTCATCAATGCTGACTCGATTCTTGATATGACTGCGATCAGCATAGGTCTTGCGACGTGGCTGATATCGCTTTCCCTGGCGTCGTAAGTATTGGAATAGCGTGCCACCTAGTCGCTTGTAACGCCAAATAGGTTGGTAAATAGTTTCATAACTGATGAACGTGTTTTTTTCTCGCCGCAACCAGCCTGAAATTTGTTATGGGCTCCATTCCTTATGTAGTTTGGTGTTGATTGATCGAATCATATCAGGTGTCATTTTAATCGCCCTGACGGCTGATAAGCGTCTGTTTGTGCTCATATTATCGACCTTTCGATGTCGATATCCACGTAGGCCAGTATTACGTTTAAGCTCTCTGCTGATAGTCGACTGGCTAACATCGATCGTGTTGACTATTGCTGTATGTGTATTGCCGGTTTTATTTAACACATAAATCTGGCATCGTTCTCTATAGGTTAGTTGGTTGTAAGTTTTCATTTTGTCATCTCTTGCTGGTGCAAAATAGGACGGGCTTTCAGCCAGCTATCTGCTTTTTCTAACGATTCAAGTTATGCACTTGAGAGTTGAATCCGAGACTTAATACTGATTAATCGTCTAGTAGCGCTATTAGTTTTGAGTTATCGATCAGGTAACGACGTGAATTAAATTGATTTTTAATCTAGACGAAATAGAAGGCTCTTGCTAGCAGTTTCCAGCCAACTATTTTATTGACTTGCTTTTTTGGTAATCCTCCCGAATACTCAATTTGTGAAGATAAAAATGCTTCTTAATCTATGTTGTAGATAAAAATCTAGCTAAGTATTTGGTAGCAACGATTTATCAGTCACTTATTACTTAAAAGAAGCTTTCTTTATTTTAAGAACTGAATCCACACATAATACTCAATGAAATTTTAATCTGTAAAGCAAGATTGTGATGTTGGTTTAAATACTATGACGGCCAATAATAACGTCAATACTGCTTAACAGGAGAGGACAATGTTAGATCTATTCTTACCCTTTATTTATATTATTTTGTCATGTTATTTACTGAAATATGCATGTGATACATTTGAACAAGCTGCCGGATATTTAGGACGTAATTTTCCACCTGGCGTGAAAGGTGCGACGGTAAATGCGATTGGCTCAAGCATGCCTGAAATGTTTGTTGTTATTGCTTGCTTGTTTTGGTTTGACGACCCATCACTCGTAATGGTTGCATTAGGTGTAACGGCGGGTTCAGCCATTTTTAATGGCTGTGTGATTCCAGCTCTATCGATCATTATGGCAAAAGATGAAGATGGCAAAGCAGTAGATCATATTGAGTTAACTAAACGCGTATTGTTGCGCGATGTTTTTTGGGTGTTGACGGCAGAAGTTGCATTAATTATATTTCTTGGGTTTACCTCTCTCACTCTTTGGATGGCAATTGCATTAAACGCTATTTACTTTTTATATGCAGTTCATCTCTATTTTGATGCTCAAAACCACGATAGCGGTGACGATGAGGAATACGAATATGAAGAAATTGAAGACAAGGGTGTCATAGCAAATATAGTTTCCTTTAACTTTAATGCATTATTTTTCTCAAATCGGGCGTTAACATTAACAAGCGCTCTAATTGTTTTATCGCTGGCTATTTTAGTTATCTCCGGTGCTTCTCATATTCTTGTTGTGGGTGTTCTTGGTAGCGCGTCAATATTAGGCGTGCCTGAATTTTTTGCCGGCTTAGTTTTTGGCGCTGCAGCTTCTTCTATTCCAGATTTAATTTTATCTGTCAAAGATGCCCAGAAGGGCGAATATGAAGATGCGGTTGCTAATCCATTAGCGTCTAACACTTTCGATACAACCGTTGCTTTTGCGTTACCACTGTTGGTTTGGTTCCTTATTAACGGTGTTGATTCAATACCAATTGTGCAAGATGGTAACTTAACACTCCTTCGCTGGTCGATCGTCGGTATAACTGCTGCGGTGGCTGCAAGCCTGTTGTTTAACTATAAAAAAGTGACAAAGAATACGGCTTACTTTTTGCTCACTCTGTTTGCTGTATGGGCAGCAAGCATGTTCTTCTTAATTCAATAATATTGAATTATTTTTAAGGGCTTACTATTAAGCCCTTGAAGATCTATATCTTTAATTCACAAGGTCGATGAAACATAAAAACTGAAGAGGAATGACTGATTGAAGCTTATGCAGGAGGTCAAAATGACGTCATTCGGGCAACAACAGAATAATAATGCGCTTGGCCAACCCTACAGTTACAGTTATTTAAATCTGAATAAGACTGTTTTGAAAACTAATTTACTTTGTAATAAAGGACTTTAATATTTCAATTTAAAAATTGACAGGCTTAATTTAACTCCCTAACAGGGTAAGACAGGTGAGCGTTAGAAGACAGTTCCTTCACCTCCCCCAATTTTATATATCTTTGAGGAAAAATACACAAACCTCCCTTGAAGGAGGTATTGTATTCTTCAGAGTAAATTCTGTTTTAGGGAGCTTTGTATTCAGCCTATAATTATTTCATTAATCATCTTAATTCCTAATTTTCAAAGGCTTTAAATAGTTAATTTGACATCGATTACGATTATTGACTAGTATTAGAAAGCCCGTAATCAATGAACGTTTATGCCCTATTGGTTAATGACTTTAATTTCCAATATGCCATTTACTATTTCAAGCCGTTATAATGTTAGCAATCCTTGCGCTCCTAAGCCCCCATTATTAAATGACTACTCCTTAACGTTTTCAATGAGTGCCATTGCTGCGAATGGCATTCGTGGATCTTCTTTAATCATGATGTTTTTTTCACTCGCTAGCACTTTCAGATGGGCTACATCAGAACTATCTTTATCCTTCAGGACAAGTAAGCGTGGTAAACGACGAAGCATTACACGCGTTGCCTCAGAGACTCCCGGCTTAATTTTATTAATGTCCCGAATATTGTAATCAAGCATAGCCTTGACAATAAATGACGACACATCGTTTTGACGCTTTATTTTCCAACCGGGAGAAACATTGTCAATAGCATCAGAGACCTGACCAAAACGGCTACTGACTCTATCAACAAACCAAGTACTTAGATCATCATTAGCTAAATGTGAGTAGCAAATACATTGATGAAAACCGGGTACACCATCCAGAATTAATGTGCGCGATAATAGTCCTGAAACAGTACTGTTCAAGACGCCTGATGGAATAGCGTAGTCATCGGCTGTAGCAATATATTCTGCATGCCCACTCAGATCCGAGATGACACAAAGTTCGTCCGAAATTTGGTAGCTACTCTTTAGATTCCAATCCGCTACAGCCTGCTTCAATTCACGATTAATTACCCCTTTAGCCGTCCAACCATCAACAAAAATAATCGAACCCGCCGAGCGACCTGATTCAGCAATATACTGCAGTGCCGCCTTATCGATACCTCGGTCTCGAACAATTGAAATTGAATAGTGCTTAACATCATCGGTGTGCTTAGCTTTGAGTGCACGTGCTAATAAAACACCCACTGGCGTACCTGCACGAGCTAAAGACACCAAAGTAATGCTGTCACCTCTAGCCTTGTGCAGCTTTTTGGCTAAGAGCTGAATCTCAGAGGCTAGCCGATCACCATTAGCCTCAATCAGGTCATGAAATAGATCCAAATAGCCTTTTGAAGGCGCCTCTTCATTCGAAATCATAGTCGAATAGTGAACACCGCCATTCTGCAAAAGACGCTCTTTTTCAGCCACCTCAATCGGTTTAATATCGACGACTTGGAGTAGAAATTCGCAATCCTCAACGGCATAACTCCCACTAAAAACTGGCGATTTATTTAGCTGAATTGGGTTCATTTTAATGCTTCTGCAATCTGGCTATTTGAAGGAATTATCTGAAAATCACAAATTGACAAAAAACCGGTGTCAGACAAGCTATCACCAAGTCCAATAAATGTAATCGGCTCTTTAGTTTCAGTCTTGAGTATTTCCTTAAGAAAAGTCACTGCCCGTCGCTTACTGGCGTAGGGTGGCATATAAGCAAGGTTTCTGTCGTTGCAATGAACATTAAACCCATCCGAATTTATCGCGCCAACGCCAGTCTGAAGCTTTTGAAGATGTAACGGTTCTCCTTTAACGCAGACATAACAAGCATAGCCCATATCGCTTATAACACGAACGCGTAATTCAAGACCGTACTGTTTGACGTATTGTTCTACCTCACTTTTAAGGCTGAGCATACGGTCACACCATTGCGGCTCTTCTTCATCCAAAACAAGGCGCCAGCTAGGATGTAAAACACTGCCCGAGTTAAGAATAATCGCACCATGAGACGTTATTTTATAACTATTAAAACTCACCTGAATGCGACTTAAAGACTCCGTCCGACGACCAGTAACAGGAATAAAGTATGAGTTGTTAAGCAATGATATTAAAGCCTGCTGCTGGGGAGTTGAATAAGCACCAACTTCACCACCAGGTAA
>JBNMPQ010000155.1:0-6996 GCA_051276935.1 Oleispira sp.
TCAGGAGAATTTATGTTAGCAAAAGCTTACCCTTATTATCTGGCTAATGAAGCCGTATTTGCCAATCAAGATTTGGCAGTAACCAATAAATACACTAATGAAGTAGCGACTCACACTGCCCTTGCTGATGCTAAGGTTATTGACCAAGCAATTGCAGCGGCAGCAGCAAGTCAGCCTTTATTAAATAAAATGGCTCCTTACGAGCGTCAGAATATTCTTAATCACTGTGTAAAACGTTTTGAAGAAAGGTTTGACGAATTAGCCCATGCTTTATGCATTGAAGCAGGTAAACCCATCAAAGACTCTCGTGGAGAAGTGACTCGCTTAATTGATACCTTCAGAATTGCTGCTGAAGAATCTGTGCGTATGCATGGCGAAGTTATAAACCTTGAGATTACGCCTCGTGCTAAAGGTTACACTGGTATGTACAAACGCGTGCCAATTGGTCCATGTTCGTTTATCTCGCCTTTTAACTTCCCATTAAATTTAGCTGCGCACAAGGTGGCACCAGCTATCGCCACAGGTTGTGCTTTTGTTCTTAAACCGGCCAGCAGAACGCCGCTAGGTGCTTTGATTATTGGCGAAGTATTAGCTGAGACTGATCTTCCTAAAGGTGCATTTTCGATTCTGCCATGCAGCCGTGACGGCGCAGATTTGTTTACCACAGATGAAAGGTTCAAGTTATTAAGCTTTACCGGTTCGCCGCAAGTCGGTTGGGAGCTAAAAGCCAAAGCCGGCAAGAAACCGGTGATCTTAGAGTTAGGGGGCAATGCAGCTTGTGTGGTTGATGCTGACACGGATTTAGAAGATGCAATCGAGCGTATTGTATTCGGTGCTTATTACCAGTCAGGCCAAAGTTGTATCAGTGTTCAACGAGTCATTGTGCACGAGTCAATCTACGCTGAATTCAAGCAACGATATACCAATAAAGTCGCAAATTTAGTCCATGGTGATCCATTAAATGAAGATACCTTTATTGGGCCGATGATTTCAGAGTCAGAAGCTTCACGACTAGATAGCTGGATACAAGATGCTGTAGCAGCGGGTGCTCATTTATTATGTGGCGGTAAACGCGAAGGTAACATGTTGCAAGCCACTTTATTAGAGAACGTTCCAAATGATGCGGTCATCAATACCGAAGAAGCTTTTGGGCCCGTCTCAATTATCAGCTCATTTAGTGATTTTGATGATGCGCTGAAAGAAGTTAACAATAGCCAATTTGGCCTGCAAGCTGGGGTATTCACTCGAGATATCTACAAAGCTCACAAAGCATGGAACGAATTGGATGTGGGTGGGGTTGTGATAGGTGACGTGCCAAGCTGGCGAGTAGATAACATGCCTTACGGAGGAGTCAAAGAGTCAGGTTTAGGCCGTGAAGGTATAACCTTTGCCATGCAAGATATGACTGAGATTAGATTGATGGTACTAAGAACCCCAAGTTAACAATTAATACCAGTCAAATATTTAGCGATAAGTTGGAGTGTAAAACTCAGGCTTATTGCTAACCTTAACCTTCTTTATCTTTAAAAAAAGCTTGTAGGATTTTTCCGGTAAACTCTTTTCTCAAATAAAACCCTCGTGGTCTGGTGTGAATGACCTGGCCATCTTTACCAATAGCTTCGGTTAATGCATCACCGTTGGCCGCCTTGGGGCGAAGTTGCAGATATTGGCCGTGCCTCGCGGTAATGTTTTCTATTTTACCAAGCGCTATCATTTCCATTAACTCTTCCCAGTCGGTGCGCAATTGTTCGTCTTGCGATGCATCGGGCGACCATAAAAAAGGGGTCGCGATACATCTATTCTGTGGTGCGGCTTCTCTTCTACCATCGATAGGGACCCAGAGTACTTGTTGAATTTTATTTTTGACGCTGCTGGTTTGCCATTCTATTCCTGCTATGTTGGTAAGCGGAGCATAACATACATAGGTGGTTTCTAGAGGTTTGCCATGTTCGTCTATAGGAATGGTTTTTAACTCAATGCCTAACTTGGCAAAGTCCTGTTGGCTCTTAGAGCCTGCGCTGGCGCCTAGGCAAAGTTCAATGAGTTGACCGGTCCAACCTTTTTCTCGTTTGAAATTTATGGGCACCTTGACACACGCTACTTCGGCGACTTCACCTAGGGTAAGCCCTGCCAACGCTTCTGCTCTTTGCATCAGCTCTTGGATAGATTTGGGTTCAGTCTTTGGCATTCTAAATATTTTCATTTTGGCACGTTAGCTTGTATATATTTTTTTATTACTTTGAATGCGCAGTAGTTTATGGAAGAATGCATTACATTAAAAGAAATGAGTTCTCGGGAGTCTAAGTGATTGATGCCGAAGGATTCCGCGCCAATGTTGGCATAGTGATTTGCAATGAGTTAGGCCAGGTTTTTTGGGCAAGGCGCTATGGGCAACATTCCTGGCAGTTTCCGCAAGGCGGAATCGATGAAGGTGAAACTGCCGAACAAACGATGTATCGCGAACTTCATGAAGAAGTAGGTTTAAAGCCAGAACATGTAAAAGTTATGGCTGTTACCAAGAATTGGTTGCGTTACAAACTGCCTAAGCGATTGGTTAGGCAGGGAAGCAGTCCTGTTTGTATCGGACAAAAGCAGAAGTGGTTTTTACTGCAACTTGTCTGTAAAGAAGAGGATGTGGATTTATTACAATCAGGCCATCCTGAATTTGACGACTGGCGCTGGGTGAGTTTTTGGTACCCGGTGCGTAATGTGGTTTCTTTCAAACGTGATGTTTATCGCCGAGTGATGAAGGAGTTTTCACCTACTGCTATGCCAGATATTATTGGGCAAAATCAGGGGAACTATCAAAAATCAAAGCGTCGTAGAAAGGCCTAATTAAAAGGATATGTTAAGCTTTTGTATGTCGCCGATGTTTTCCTCAACATGTGCTCAATCAAGGCAAAACCAGTGAGGTTTGGTATCCAAATAAACGGATTTTAAAGCTGATTTAGGGGGGGGCAACCTTTCGAGCGGAGCCATCTATTCGCCTAAATTTTTTGTTCAACTTCCGTTTAGAATGACTAAACTTTAAGGTAAATGCCTAGGTATCCATATAAATTACTTCAGTATCGGTGATATACGAAAAATTAACACGCTATTCACTGACAGACATGAGAGATAAATACTTCTAATGTTAACCACGCTCAAACGCATCGTTCAAGAAGTGAATCAAATTCCCGTATTTGATGATGCCTTAAGCTGTTTGGCAAATAGGTTGATAGAAGCTTTAAAAGTTGACTCATGTAGTATTTATTTAGCTGATTACGAACATCAACATTTTATGTTGGTCGCGACTGAAGGCTTAGCAAAAACTGCTGTAGGCCAAGTTTCTATTGGTTTTTCTGAAGGTTTAGTCGGCTTAATCGGCCAACGTGAAGAGCCACTCAATATTAGCGATGCTCGAAGGCACCCTCGCTTTAAACATTACCCAGAAGTACAAGAAGATAATTACCACGCTTTTTTGGGCGCGCCAATAATCCATCAACGTAAAGTATTAGGCGTGTTAACACTTCAGCAGCAACATAAAAGACGCTTTAGTGAAGATGAAGAAGCGTTTTTGGTGACACTTGCGATGCAATTAGCCGTTGAAATTGCTAATGCTAAAGCGCGCGGATCGATTAATCTTCTGCAAGAAAATATTCCCAAAGATTGGCAGAAATCTTTAAAGGGTGTGCCAGGCTCTTCCGGGTTAGCCAGTGGAGTGGGGTATTTACAAAACATGATGGTAAGTATTCGCAATCATGTTCCTAAGCGTAGTAAAAATAGGCAGATACAAGTTCAAAATTACCGTCAGGCAGTGAAAAAAACCCAGGCCGATATGACCGTGTTATCTGATCGAATTCAAGGTGAAGTACCTGATGACGTGCGTGCCATTTTTCAACTTTATTACCACTTGCTTGATGCAAACAGTCTAGGTCGAGATGTTGAAAAAGAAATTAAGTTGGGCTGGGATGCGCCTACCTCTTTAAAAATGGTAGTAGAGAATTATATTCGTCAATTCCAAGCCATGAATGACCCTTACATGCGCGAACGCGCTGTAGATGTTGAGGATATGGGGACTAGGGTATTAGCGAATATTTTGGGAATTAGTGCTAAAAAACGGGTGAAACGCGAACCACCAGAACATTCGATTCTTGTTGCTGAAGAAGTCACCGCCGTAATGTTAGCGGAGTTTCCTTGTGAAAAGCTCATGGGCATAGTGTCGATGCGTGGTTCAAATAACTCCCATGCTGCCATTATGGCCAGAGCCATGGGTGTGCCTGCAGTGATGGGGCTGAGTAATATACCTATTGCTTTGCTGAACGAAAAAGAAATTTTACTCGACGGCTACACTGGTGACGTGATTGTTTCGCCCAATACCACGATTAGGCATGAGTTTGACCAGTTAGTGCTTGAAGAGCAATTGTTATCTGAGCGGATCCGTTCTGAAGATACTTTGCCCGCCATCACTACTGACAACTGTAAAATAAGACTTTTTACCAATGCCGGCTTGTCACTTGAAGCAGAAAAAAATGATAATCCATATTCTGATGGTGTAGGACTGTTTCGTACTGAAATACCTTTTATGATGCGCGAACGATTTCCTACTGAACAAGAGCAAGTAGAGTTATATAGAACCCTTCTTGAAGCTGAGCCTAACAAGCCATTCACTATGCGTACTTTAGACGTTGGGGGAGATAAACCATTGCCTTATTTCCCTATTTCTGAAGAAAATCCATTTCTAGGTTGGCGAGGGATTCGCTTGACACTCGATCATCCTGAAATCTTTTTAGTGCAAATTAGGGCGATGTTACGAGCCAGTATTGGTCTGGATAATTTAAGTATCATGTTGCCGATGATAACCTCAGTCAGAGAAGTTAGCGAAGCTAAACGTCTTATTAGGCAAGCATTTTATGAGGTTGAAGAAGAGGCGCAAGAGGATGGCGAAAGCCTACGAATGCCTAAAATTGGGGTGATGCTTGAGGTACCAGCGGTTCTTTATCAGCTACCTCAACTATCTAAAATCGTCGACTTTTTTTCAGTAGGAAGTAACGATTTAACCCAATATCTATTAGCGGTGGACCGCAACAACCCTCGCGTGGCTGAACTATACGATAGTTATCACCCTGCGGTATTAAGCGCTTTGCATACCATTGCTAAACATTCTGAATTGTTGCAAGTGCCGGTGTCTGTTTGCGGTGAGTTAGCGGGAGAACCCGGTGGCGTTGTATTGTTACTTGCAATGGGGTATCGAATGCTCAGCATGAATAATCATAACCTTCTCAAAGTGAAATGGATAATACGTAATATTCATAGGGGTAATGCAGAACAATTGTTAGCCAAAGTGCTGACCTTAAATAATCCACAGGATGTGCGTGCAGAAATAAATAACTATCTCGAATCAGTCGGTTTAGGTGGCTTAGTTCGCGCTGGAATTTAAGATAAATTAAATTTTGAAGTACAATGAAGTAAATTAAGTATAAAGAGATGAGTAAGCATGAAACAGTATTTACAACTAATGCGTCACGTATTAGACACAGGCGTTAAAAAAGAAGATCGAACCGGCACAGGTACTCTCAGTGTGTTCGGTTACCAGATGCGTTTTGATTTAAATGCAGGGTTTCCTTTGGTCACGACTAAAAAGTGTCACATGAGATCTATTATTCACGAACTTTTATGGTTTTTAAAAGGCGAAACGAACATTGCTTATTTGTCTGAAAATAATGTCAATATTTGGGACGGATGGGCTACCGATGATGGTGAACTAGGACCTGTTTACGGAAAACAATGGCGCAGTTGGGAAGGGGGAGATGGACAAGTTATTGATCAAATCAGTGAGCTAGTCCAACAAATTAAAACTAATCCAGACTCAAGACGTTTAATCGTCAGCGCCTGGAATCCTGCTGTATTACCAGATACTTCTTTTTCGCCTAAAGAAAATGCTGAACAGGGCAAACAGGCACTACCACCCTGTCATACGATGTTTCAGTTCTATGTATTACAAGGAAAGCTGTCTTGTCAGCTTTATCAACGCAGCGGCGATATCTTTCTAGGTGTACCTTTTAATATTGCCAGTTATGCGTTGTTAACCATGATGTTAGCGCAAGTCTGTGATTTACAATTAGGGGATTTTATTCATACTTTAGGTGATGCTCACTTATATGTAAATCACTTAGAACAAGCAAGCTTACAACTAACACGTGAACCTTACCCCTTACCGAAAATGATAATTAACCCTAGTGTTAATGATATTTTTGCCTTTGAAATTAATGATTTCAAATTAAAAGACTATCAGGCACATGACCGCATTAAAGCACCAGTGGCCATTTAAATCTTCGTTAGACAAACCAGAATTAGGTGACAAAGTCCACATGACTACTCCTGTACTTATTTGTGATGATTCGAGTTTTGCTCGAAAACAAATGCAAAGATCTATTCCAGATGGATGGGATATTGAAATAAGCTTCGCTGAGCATGGACAGGAAGCTTTAGAAATGATCCGAGCTGGTAAAGCTGATGTGATGTTTCTAGATTTAAATATGCCCGTTATGGACGGCTACGAGACCATGCAAATAATCAAGGATGAGGACTTACCTACCATGGTTATTGTGGTGTCAGGTGATGTGCAGCCTGAGGCGCGTAGACGTATGTTGGCGTTGGGGGCACTAGAATTTATTCGTAAGCCAACCGATAACGCTAAGCTAGTAGAAATTCTTATTCAGTTTGGTCTGTATTCGGGTGAAGCTTCAGCCAATAAGCGTGCTGAAGAGGTTAAACCCACTGAAAAAAACTCCCATACGGAAAAACTAGATGCTTATCGCGAAATGGCTAACGTGGCGATGGGGCAGGCTGGTGAAAGTTTAGCTGCACTTTTAGGTGAATTTATTGACTTGCCTATTCCAAATGTTAATTTGATTACTAATACTGAGTTACACATGGCTATTGCCGATATTCAACGTAACGAAAGTGTGTCTGCAGTATCGCAAGGTTTTATTAGTGCTGGTATCAATGGAGAAG
>JBNMPQ010000156.1:0-6930 GCA_051276935.1 Oleispira sp.
CGCGCTAAATCAAATCAAACCCAGGTTCTTCAATCACCTTAAACGGCAAACCGTGCTTGTTCATACCGTCCATAAAGGGATCAGGATCCATCTGTTCAATATTCCATACGCCGTCTTGCATCCACTTGCCTTCTACCATCAGTTTGGCACTGATCATGGCCGGAACACCGGTGGTATAAGAAATTGCTTGGCTTTTAACTTCACCATAACAATCTTGGTGGTCTTTAATATTGTAGATATACACCGTTTTTTCTTTGCCATCTTTAATGCCACGGACCACACAGCCAATGCAGGTTTTGCCATGGGTGCGAGGGCCCAAAGTCGATGGGTCTGGCAATAAGGCTGCCAATAACTGAATCGGTACAATCTGCTGACCATTAAATTCAATCGGCTCAATACCTGTCATACCCACATTTTGTAAGACTTCCAAATGCTTCAAATAACTATCACCAAAACTCATCCAAAACTGTGCACGTTTGAGCGTCGGGTAATGTTTGGTTAACGACTCTAACTCTTCATGGTACATACGATAAATATTGAAACTACCCACACCTTCAGGACAGGTAAATTCCTGCTTCGCCGACATGGCGGGGGTTTCAACAAACTCGCCCGCTTCCCAATGACGGCACTCTGCCGTGATTTCACGAATGTTAATCTCTGGATTAAAATTGGTCGCAAACGGGTAGCCATGGTCACCCCCATTCACATCAATGATGTCTAGGTAATGAATTTCATCAAAGTAGTGTTTAGCCGCATACGCAGTGAACATATTGGTCGCACCAGGATCAAAGCCGCTGCCCAATAATGCCATTAGGCCCGCTTTCTCGAACTTCTCTTGATACGCCCACTGCCAATGGTACTCAAACTTAGCGGTATCGATTGGCTCATAATTGGCCGTATCCAAATAATGAACGCCTGCTTCTAGGCACGCATCCATTATGGTTAGATCTTGATATGGCAGGGCAACGTTGATCACCATAAAGGGCTTTTCAACATTCAGTAAAGCAACCAACTCAGGGACATTATCGGCGTCGACTTGAGCCGTCGAAATATTACGACCTTGAACGTCTTTAACCTGCTTCGCAATCGCGATGCACTTAGATTCTGTGCGACTTGCCAATATAATTTCGGAGAAAACGTCAGGCAACTGAGCGCACTTATGAGCCACGACACCGCCAACACCACCTGCACCAATAATCATTAATTTTTTCATGCTAAACCAACCTTATCAAAGCTTCTATCTAGATACTTTTGTCCGTCTATTCAGCGTAGTCGAAATGATCAACGTATTGATTAAAAAGGCGTTATAAACAGGCTTTTATCAATCGTAAATAGGGGCTCAATTAAAAAACAAATGATACTCGTATTCTTCAGTATCAGAAATAGAAAAACTGAGATAAATGAAATTTTTGTCACTTATTTCTCTAAACACTATTGATTACTCAAACACCGAATTGATTATATTTTAAACAGATATGAACCAAATTACTCAGCCAAGAGTGTGAATTATCAGTTTTCTCAACGTAATGTCATTTTACGCATTGAATGAGAATGATTCTTATTGTATTTTATATTGGTAATAGGAATAGTTCTCATATCAGGAAATGTATTAGTGGAGGGATGATTGTAACGCTGCTCATTACAAACACCGCTCACATTGATAATTAGGGGTAAGTAAATATGTTAGAAAATACAAAATTATTTTTGGCATTAAAACGACCAAAAAAAAGTACTGCGCCAAAACGTTCAGGACAATATTTATTCAATCAGCATAACCTTGGTCGCTATGAGAGTGATGTGAAGAAAGGCTTAGAACTTATTAAGCGCACCATCGCAGAAAACGACCAACCATTTTCTGGAATATTACCGCAAGAATTAGCACCCGCTTTTAAAGATATTAATCTTGATCAGCCGTTAAAGAAAACTCATAAAGCGTTAGATGAATTAGCAGAAGTTTATCTAAAAGATGCCGTCTATTTTCACAACCCAAGATACGTTGCACATCTCAACTGCCCTATCGTTTATCCAACGGTAATGGCCGAGCTAATTTTATCCTCAATTAATACTTCGGTAGATACTTGGGATCAAAGTGCTGGGGCAACCTTCATTGAGCAGAAGTTAGTTGATTGGACCATTGGCCGAATTGGTTACGGCGAGAATGCTGATGGCGTATTTACCAGTGGGGGTACGCAATCAAATTTAATGGCGATGTTATTAGCGAGAGATCACTATTGTGAAACTCAGTTAGATTGTTATTCCGTAAAAGAACAAGGCCTGCCTAAATGCGCCGATAAGTTTCGTATATTTACCTCTGACTTAAGCCACTTCAGTATTCAAAAGTCTGCCGCCCTACTCGGCTTAGGTTATGACTCCGTTGTTGCGGTTGCTCACGATGAGCTGTTTCAAATGGATGCAAAAGAGCTAGAGGCTGAAATTGAAAAAGCGAAAGCGTGTGGCCTGATTCCTATTGCAGTGATGGCAACGACAGGGACAACAGATTTTGGCAGTATCGACCCTATTGATGAAATTTCTACTCTGTGTAAAAAACACGATTTATGGATGCATGCCGATGCCGCGTATGGCTGCGGAATTCTTGCATCGAATAAACATAGAGACAAATTAGCGGGAATTGAAAAAGCGGATTCAGTAACGGTCGATTATCACAAATCATTTTTCCAACCGGTTAGCTGTGGTGCTTTTTTTACTAAACACAAAGAAAAGCTTGGTTACGTTACCCATCACGCAGACTATCTCAATCCGCTAAGTGCGACCCAAGAAGGTACGCCTAATCTCGTTAATAAAAGCATGCAAACAACTCGTCGTTTCGATGCCTTAAAACTTTGGTTAACGCTTCGCATTATGGGCGCTGATAACATCGGCGCTATTTTTGATGAAGTAATTCTCCGTGCTGAGCAGACTTATAACTTATTTATCAGTGACGGAAATATTGATGTATTGCATAAGCCTCAGTTAAGCACCCTTGTATTTCGCTTTCACCCCGCTCATAGCAGTTTAAAACCTTTAGTCGTCGATGATGAGCTCATCAATCAATGTAATGAGAGTATTCGAAAAACCATTTCTCGTAGTGGTAGGGCCGTTGTCGCAGGCACTAAGGTAAACGGCATTAGTTATTTGAAATTCACTTTATTAAATCCAGAAACTTCTATGCTCGATATCGAGGAAATACTGCAGATGATTAAGCAGGCGGGGCAAGAATTTGTTGAGGAAAAAATTAAGCCTCTTAGAGTTTCAGCGAATGAAGGTCTGTCAGATCCTGCTAATACGAGTTTTATACAATCAAGCGCTTCAAATATCAAAGCTTAGGTACGGAAATCAACATGTCTCAGAACAATGAAAACTTTTATGATGTTATCGCTATTGGATTAGGCCCATTCAATTTAAGCCTAGCGTGCCTTAGCGATAATATTACTGACATCAAAAGCCTATTTCTAGAACAACGTAGCCATTTTGATTGGCATCCAGGAATGATGTTAGAAAGCGCACATTTACAAACGCCTTTTATGTCTGATCTGGTAACACTCGCAGACCCAACCCACCCATTAAGTTTTTTAAATTATATTAAGCAACAGGGTCGATTGTATTCATTCTACATCAGGGAAAGTTTCTACCTGATGCGCAAAGAGTATAACCAATACTGTCAGTGGGCGACTCAGCAAGTGAGCAACATTCGCTTCAATACTCACGTTAAGAACGTCAAATACGATAGCATCAATAAATGCTACCAAGTTGAGTGTGAAGACTCCCGCCATCGTAGTAATAAATCCGTTTATTTCACCAAAAAGCTGGTACTCGGTACAGGGCCTTCGCCTTACATACCTGAGCCTTGTACGGCATTAGAGAACAAGGTAACTCATTCATCACATTACCTAAATGATAAAACAGAGCTGCAAAAGAAGAAAAGCATCACCATCGTTGGCAGTGGACAAAGTGCCGCTGAAATTTATTACGATTTACTTCAAGAAATTGATGTTCATGGCTACGAGCTAAACTGGATCACCCGCGCCGCCCGTTTCTTTCCTTTAGAATATAGCAAGCTAACACTTGAGATGACATCTCCAGAATATGTCGATTACTTTTACCAACTACCCGCTGCAAAAAAAGAAAGTCTTATTAGCCAGCAGAAGAATTTATACAAGGGTATTAATTCAAGTTTGATAAACGATATTCATGAATTACTTTATGTTAAGCGTTTAAGCCATAGCTTTAAAACAAATTTGATTACTAATTCAACCTTAATTGATGCATCGGACCATATAATATCTGACCATATAGGGTCTGAGCAAGAAAAGCAGATCAAATTAGACTTTCATCATGATGAACAAGATAAGTCTTTCTCTTTACCATCGGAGGGAGTGGTTTTAGCAACAGGCTATCACTATCAGCTACCTGAATTTCTAGCGCCGATTACCGATAGAATTCAGTGGGATTCATTAGGACGCTTTGATGTAAATAGAAATTACAGCATTGATCATAATAAGAACGAAATTTTCATTCAAAATGCTGAACTTCATACCCACGGTTTTGTATCACCTGATTTAGGTATGGCCTGCTATCGCAATAGCATCATTATTAAAGAAATATTGGGTAAGGCTTTTTATCCGATTGAAGAGCGTATCGCTTTTCAGCAATTCTCTGTCGAAGATTTTGTCAGTAACCCATTAAGCCAAGTCGTTTCTTGCGATCATGGAATTGAGAGCAATGCCTAATGTCACTTAAAACTTGTTTAATTCTACTCACCATCGTATCGGTAATCGCCGATACGATGCTACTGCCCTTTTATCCACAATTCTTCCAGCAGGCATTCAATCAATCTAGCCCTGAGCATGTTGGTTATTATATTGCTGCTTGCTGCTTCACGGTTATGTGCGCTTTTCCTCTTTGGGCAAAAGTTGCTAAGCATATTAATGAACTCCATCTCTGGGTCTATACACAAATAATTGCTGGAGCATTAGGCGTTGCCTGCTATTTCAGTAGTAGCCTCATTGAGTTCTGGTTACTGTCGCAAACGATGCTGGTATTTAAAGCCAGTTACTTATTGATTTATCCTTTTGTTATGCGCTTGGAAGATAAAGATAAACACCTAGGAATGGTAGGATTGTTTTCTGTATTGATGCACTTCGGTGGAATTACAGGTGCGCTATTAGGTGGGGTCGTCTTGCAGTATTTTGACCCTAGAGACATCTACCTGATCATGGCGGCCAGCGATGGCTTACAGGTCATGGTCTGTTTGTACTTAATTATACGTTTCAAGATTGCCTTTAAACCCATAGCTGATATTCACAATGGGGAAAATGTTAAAGGTGAAGATGAAGATGAAGATTATGAATTAGAAAATTCTAGCCTTAAAGCTTCTAACATTGAGGATATTAAGCGATTTATTTTCAAGCTAGGTTTGGTGACAGCACTCTTTTATTTTAGTGCATTCCTGATTCGCCCTTTCTTTACCTTGTACTGGCAGTCGATTACTCGCATAGAAATATTAGGCAGCGATCTAATTACGGGTTTAGTTTATTCATTACCTGGCTGGGTTGCTGTCATTGGTTTATGGCTTAACTCTCGATTCGAAAGGAATCGACTTAAGAATAATAAGTATCAAACCAGTAATTCTCAAATAAGTAACAATTCAGAAGGTAACTCTGACTCGCAACTCAGCAGCTTTCAATTCCTGATCAATGCAATGTTACTCGGCACGTTAGGGCTACTGATTCAGGGCTCAGAACTCGTTTGGATGGTTATTCTAGGTCGCTGCGTTTTCGGCTGGGCTATGTTCCAAGCAACGGTCAGATTAGAAGTTTTATTATTCGAGATCAGCTCTCCTAGTCGGTATGCAACTGATTTTAGCAAAATGCATTTTATGCAGAATTTAGGGGTTATTACTGCGTCATTTTGCGTTGGCAGCATAGTGACCTATGGCAGTTACCGCTGGACATTTTATCTCGCCAGCATCGGTTTCATTCTCACCCTAGCCCTATTCTACTTTTCGTTTAAACCTAAGAACGAGTTAAAGGATCAATATGTCTCTTTCAGATAATCAATTAATTTTTTCACAAAATAAAAGCATCGGAAAATTATCCTTACGCCGTTTTGAGCTTAATAATGATAGCGAATTATTACATTCTTGGGTGTCTTTACCTTACGCTGAATTTTGGGGACTAAAGGATGCCTCTCTTGAAGAGGTTAAAGAAAATTATCGAGGTATTCTATCTAATGGCCATAGCCAAGTATTTTTAGGCTTTGTTGATAACACAGCATCATTTTTATTAGAGCTTTATAATCCTAAGTATGAGCCTATAGGTAAGCATTACGATCCCAAAATGGGAGATCAGGGCATGCACATACTAATTGCCCCCGCTGAAAATATAATAACGAATTTCACTTTCGATATCTTCACTTACATAATGGATTACATGTTTAGCAACCCCTCAACACAACGCATCGTGGTTGAGCCAGACAGTAATAATCATAAAATTCACTTAATAAATAAACGTGCTGGATTTCAGCATATTAAAGAAATTGATCTTAGCCATAAAAAAGCCTATTTAGGCTTTTGTAGCAGGGATCAGTTTACCGCATCAAAATTAATGGCGATGAAGAAATCTTTTGCACATAACCGTGTTCATGATAATCCTAGCTTGGCGGTATCCCATATCAATGAAGTGAACTGGCAGCAGGCGAATAGACAGCACGTATGCAAAGCCATCAGTGAGTTTTCTCATGAACGTATTCTCTTCCCAGAGATGAGTGGCTGCTCGGATACTATTAAACATTATTATCTAATTGCAGACGAGAATACTGAATATCGTTTTAATGCCAAAATACTGCAGCTAAACCATTGGTCTATCGATAGTGAAAGTATAGAAAAATATGTTGATAATAAATTAGAACCTCTAGACTCGATTAAATTTATTA
>JBNMPQ010000157.1:0-6893 GCA_051276935.1 Oleispira sp.
GTTCACATAATCAACCGCGGCGGCCATGCCAATAGCACCCGCGATATTAGGTGTGCCCGCTTCAAACTTATAAGGCAAAACGTTATACGTTGTCTTCTCAAAGGTAACATGCAAAATCATTTCGCCGCCACCTTGATAAGGAGGCATGGCATTTAATAAGGCTTCTTTACCATACAAAACACCTAAGCCTGTTGGGCCAAATAACTTATGGCCAGAAAATACATAGAAGTCGCAATCCAATGCTTGTACGTCCACATCCCAATGTGCAATCGCTTGTGCACCATCAAGCAAGGTTTTAGCACCAACCTTCTGTGCTTCACGAATGATGTCTTCTACTGGGTTTACAGTACCGAGTGCATTAGATACATGCACGACGGCTACAAATTTTGTTTTATCACTTAAGAGTTTTAGGTAGCCATCGTAATCTAACGTGCCATCTTCTAATACGGGAATGATTTTTAAAATGGCACCCGTTTGCTCACAGACCATCTGCCACGGCACAATATTGGAATGATGCTCCATACCAGAAATGATAATTTCATCACCGGCTTTAACATTAGAGCGCACCCACGTTTGTGCAACTAAGTTGATGGCATCAGTGGTACCACGAGTCCAAATAATTTCTTCACTTTTTTTTGCGTTTAGAAACTTTTGCAATGTGGTACGCGCATTCTCAAACATCTGAGTCGCTTGATCACTTAGCGTGTGAGCACCACGGTGCACATTAGAATTCGTGGTACGGTAATAATCAGCAATGGCATCAATAACAACTTGTGGCTTTTGTGTTGTCGCGCCGTTATCAAGATAAACCAGTGGCTTGCCATTTACTTGCTGGTGCAAGATAGGGAAGTCAGCACGGATTTTTTCGATGTCCATGTTTTTGCTATCGCTCATATAACTTTAACCTTTCACAAAGTTCGATTAACTAATGTGCTTCATTAATTCTTCATCACGGCCAAAGCGCTGGGCTAATAGCGGACGAATTAAATTACGAACAGCATCAAGTTTAAGGTTTTCTAATAATTCATTAATAAAACCAAAACTCAGCATGACGTCAGCTTCTGCGGCGCTAATGCCACGGGAGCGTAAATAGAAACGTGCTTGTTCATCTAGTTGAGCAATCGTTGCACCGTGAGCACAGCGTACATCATCAGCGTAAATTTCAAGCTCTGGTTTGGTATTAATGGTGGCATCGTTCGACAATAACAAGTTTTTATTACTTAACTGAGCCAATGTTTTTTGTGCATCAGGGTGGATATGAATACGACCATTGAAAACCGCTTTCGATTTATCCGCCATGATGCCGCGGAATACCTCGTTGGTTGTACAGTTAGCAACCTTGTGTTCGATGTTGCTGTGAAAATCAATAAGCTGTTTATTCTGTGGAAGGTAAACACCCACCAATTCACAATGACTGCCACCTACATTATGATTCACGTTGATGTCGTTACGGATAATCTTAGCGCCTAGGCCCAGCTGGAAGCTGTCGTAGTTTGCATCGCGACCTAGATCAACGTGCACGCCACCGATTTGAATACTTCCTTCTTGCATTAACTGCAAACGGTAATGATTCAAACGTGCATTCGCGCCGATTTTTGCTTCGGTAATCGCATTAACGAAACAGTTTTGCTCATCATCATTACTGGCGAAGTGTTCAACAACGGTCGCTTCAGCGCCTGTGTCTAATACAATCAATAAACGCGCAGGGACGGTAAAAGGTTTTGCTTGTGCGGTTGTGATGTGAGTAATTTGGATATTGGTTTTTAATTGTTCATTTTTGCCAACATGTACCAATACACCATCGTTTGTGATCGCATTGTTGAGTGCGGCAAAGATGTGTTTCTCTTGTTCAATGGCCGTACCTAAATTATCCGCAATTATAGCTTGCTGCACTTCGTTTGCTTGGCTAAAACGAACCACGTTGCTCAAGCTTTCATTGGAAGAAAGTTCGCTCGAGTATTGACCATTCACAAATACTAAACGCTGTGCATTTAGCTCAGGAATTGTAGTAATACCGTCAAGCCCCTTAGCATCACAATTTTCAGCTAAGCGTCCATAGCCTTCTTCGTTTGAAGTGAAGCTGTATAGCGAGGTGAATTTCCACGCCTCGGTTTTACGTGTTGGAATTTCTTGCTGTACAAAGCTTTCGCTGCCGCTTGTGTTTAATACTGAAAATAAATGACGTTCAGTATTATTGACTGCTAACAGATCTTTATGAAAATCAGTCATTAGCCAGCTCCGTTCTCAGCGTTATTTTCTAACCAGCTGTAACCTTTTTCTTCTAGTTCTAGCGCTAATTCTTTGCCGCCAGACTTAACGATTTTGCCATCAGCTAGTACGTGAACAAAGTCAGGTACGATGTAGTCTAATAAACGCTGATAGTGAGTAACAATAATAAAGCTGCGGCTTGGATCACGTAAGCTATTTACGCCTTCTGCTACAATTTGTAGTGCATCAATGTCCAAACCTGAGTCCGTTTCGTCTAGGATGCAAAGTTTTGGTTCTAACAACATCATTTGCATGATTTCGTTACGCTTTTTCTCACCACCAGAGAAGCCTTCGTTAACGCCGCGCTTCAAGAAGCTTTGGTCTAGATCAACCAGCTTGCATTTCGCACGCGCCAGTTTTAAAAACGTAACAGAATCTAAAGCATCTTTGCCTTGCGCTGCGCGAACAGAATCAACCGACGCTTTTAAAAATTCTAGGTTAGAAACCCCCGGTATTTCAACAGGGTACTGGAAGGCTAAGAACAAGCCTAAACGGGCGCGTTCTTCAGGATCTAGATCCAATAAGTTTTTGCCTTCTAGCTCAGCACTGCCATCTGTTACTTCGTAGTCATTACGACCTGCCAGAACGTTGCCTAGCGTACTTTTACCGGCGCCGTTTGGACCCATGATCGCGTGAATTTCTCCAGGCTTAATATCTAGGTTTAGGCCTTTTAGAATTTCTTTGTTTTCAACGCTGGCTTTTAAATCTTTGATCGTTAACATTTGAATATTTTCCTGAAATTTTTAAATTTTTTGTTGTAGGGCATGTCATATTTTTTGTGAGAGTTTAGACGCTGATTTCTTGCATCTGAATTATCTGCTCGATCACAATATTATTGACTTACGTCCTTGTACTGCTGCCGGCCTGGCCATCCATGGCCAGTCGTAATTCGGCGAACAAAGCAGCGCTTTGTTGCTCTCGTCGAATTACCCTACGGATCCTTCTAGCGATACTTCTAATAACTTGCCGGCTTCGACGGCGAATTCCATAGGAAGTTCTTTAAACACTTCTTTACAGAATCCGTTCACAATCATCGACACCGCTTTCTCTGTATCGATGCCACGTTGCTGGCATAAAAAAAGTTGTTCGTCGGAAACTTTCGACGTGGTGGCTTCGTGTTCGACAACCGCGCTTGGATTTTTACTTTCGATATATGGGAAAGTATGAGCACCACATTTGTCACCAATTAACAGTGAGTCACACTGGGTATAGTTGCGTGCGCCTGTTGCGCCAGGCCCCATTTTGACCAAGCCGCGATAAGAATTTGAGCTCTTACCTGCGGAGATACCTTTGGTGATAATAGTCGACTTAGTATTTTTACCTAAGTGAATCATTTTAGTACCGGTATCGGCTTCTTGATAGTTGTTGGTTAATGCAACGCTGTAAAATTCACCAACTGAGTTATCGCCTTTAAGAATGCAGCTTGGGTATTTCCAAGTAATGGCAGAGCCTGTCTCTACTTGAGTCCAAGATACTTTTGCATTGGTATGAGCAATGGCACGTTTGGTTACAAAGTTGTAGATGCCACCTTTACCTTCTTTATCACCCGGGTACCAGTTTTGTACCGTGGAATATTTGATCTCAGAATCGTCATGAGCAATCAATTCAACCACTGCTGCGTGCAGCTGGTTTTCGTCACGCATCGGAGCAGTACAGCCCTCTAAATAACTAACGTGCGAACCTTCGTCTGCAATAATTAGGGTGCGTTCAAACTGACCGGTTTTTTCTTCGTTAATGCGGAAGTAGGTTGATAGTTCCATAGGGCAACGAACGCCTTTCGGAATATAAACAAATGAACCATCACTGAATACCGCTGAGTTTAATGCGGCGTAGTAATTGTCCTTTTGAGGAATAACACTGCCCATGTACTTTTTAACCAGCTCAGGATGTTCGTGAACCGCTTCTGAAATAGGCATAAAGATAACGCCAGATTCCGCGAGTGTTGCTCTAAAAGTGGTGCCCAGTGATACTGAGTCAAATACGATATCAACAGCAACGCCAGCCAAAGCCGCTTGTTCGTGGATAGGAATACCCAGTTTTTCGTACGTTGCTAATAGCTCAGGGTCAACTTCGTCCAAACTCTGCGGACGGTCTTCCATACTTTTCGGTTCTGAATAATAAGAAACATCTTGAAAGTCGATATCAAGATGCTGAACTTGTGCCCAGTTTGGTGGGGTCATCTCTTTCCAAGCGGCAAAAGCTTTTAAGCGCCATTCAAGTAACCATTCTGGCTCGCCTTTTTTGTTCGAGATAAAACGGACGGTATCTTCGTTTAAGCCAGGAGCTAAAGTTGCAGATTCAACGTCGGTAATAAAACCGGCTTCGTATTCTCTGCCTATCTGGCGATCGATTTCTGCGTTATCAGTCATAGGAAAGACTCTCATTTCTATCATCGTCTACGGCCATAGGGGCTACTATCTAATACAGGAAGCTAGAAGTGGCATGCCGCGATCTTGGTGTGTAATACCATACTAATTTGGTAAGGTATTTTAATCAATACCAAACTGGTATTGATTGCTTAATTATGGGCGCGCATTCTATCAAAGTGAGTAGTTTATGACCAACGATAATGATACTTTTTGCACAAATACGAATAGGTCTTATTTACTATCCTGACGAAAAATAGAATATTTACGCATGTTACAGACTATACGGTTTAAATTTCAATTTAGACTTGGAAGCTCACAGGTTGTGAATTTATGAAGGGGCTCTGATATGATGAAATCTCTGTAAACAAAAGAACTCTTTAAATGCTAAGAATTGGTAAGTTAACGGATTATGGTTTGGTCGCTCTCAACCAGCTTGCTCTGGCAGGTGCTGTGAAGCAATCAACCGACGATATCTCTAAAGCAACTGGCTTGAGTATTGCCACTGTGCGCAAGGTAATGAAAGCCATTGTCGATGCGGGCCTTGTGATTGCCCAGCGTGGATCAAAAGGCGGCTATCGTATTGCGCGCGCACCTTCTCAAATTAGTGTGCTGGACGTGGTGCAAGCCTTTGAAGGACCTATTTCGTTAACAGAATGCAGCGCTGATGATAACAATTGTGAAATCACCGATTCGTGTTCTCTTGCAAGTAATTGGACAGGAATTAATGACCTCCTGTTACGCGTATTGGGAGACATCACCCTTGACGATATTCGTAACCCAGATGTGCAAGATACGCTTCATCATCAAATAGTTGATCACTTACAACGCATTCAGCTGGTCAATCTTTAATATATAACTAAGTGATTGAAGAAAAACCGTAAAAAATCAACGTGCCATTGCCTCATTTATTCAGTAATGAGGACTAGTCTACAAAAATATTAAAAAGTCACAGTATAAATCCTAGAATGTGATGGGTGCTCTACTAATACTTTTTTGTTAGCCGTATGGTAAGTCAATATTAAGCCAGCATTGGGTCGGTCATGTATCGCATCGTATTATTCATTACTACATTAATTTTATTCTTCAGTGTATCAATATCCAATGCAGAGGAAGCTGAGCTGCAAGGTTATGGGGCATTCAGTAATCTTAATAAGGATTGGATGTTAATGGCTTTGTATTCAGACAAAACAGAAGATGTCGCTCAGAGTCTTCGCCCCCACCGCCTTGAGATAAAAATTGCCACCGAAAGATTCAGCCAGCGTCGTTTTCGTTCGCTGTGGTTAAATGCATTAGCCATAGAGCATGGTGCGGATAAAATGGCGGCGATGCAGACAGAGTTAACACAGTTTTTTAATATCATTCAAAAACCCCTCAAAGCAGGGGATTCTTTAATTATTGAGCGTATCCAGCTCGGTAATACAGTACGGAGTGAAGTAAGAATCAATTATCACACATTGGCTAAATTATCCGCTGATTTTCTTCCTCTGGTTGTGCAAAGCTTGGTCGGCAAGCACCCGCCTACTCAAGCCTTAAAAACAGGGTTGACTGGCGAAGATAGTTTGCGTGAGCAAACCAATCTAGCGATTCGTTTTGATCGTTTAGAGCCTACGCTTCCTCGTATTTCTGAGATTTCCCGTTGGGGTAAGCGCATTCTTGCAAGTCATCTATGATCAAGTCGCTGATTATCTAATGACCGAACTTTAAACTCGGTAATTGTTCGCGGGTTCCAAAGTCCCATATTTCACTGTCCCAATCTTTAAAAAGATTAAGAGGGCCACTTAACCCTTCTGCTTCACCATCACTAGAAACACACTGGCTATTACTACTGTTCGTATTTGCGTGAATCGCACAGCGTAATATCGAAGAATCAAGACCGACATAGCCTGTGCTTTCCGTGGCACCGGAACTGTGCATTTGTCGAGATAGGTCTTTAGCCCAATAGCTATGAATAACATTAGGGGAGCGGGCTCCCTTGACGAGTAAGCCTGCTTGTCTTCCTTGGGCTTCGGCAAAGGTTTTAATGACCCCGGTATTGAACGCTAGGCCTAAACTACCAACCGATGTACTGCCTGTGATTGAGCCTAAGTGACCCACAAGGCCTAATTGTGTGATCGTTGCATTATTGGTGACTGAGAATAAGCTGATCTTCGATTCGTAAGGCAGGTGGATGTATAAGTTTTTAATAACGTAGCCATTACCCTGCAGTATGGCCGAGAAAGGTGCTTGACGGCTGCCGATGTGGAACCAGCCATAACC
>JBNMPQ010000158.1:0-6859 GCA_051276935.1 Oleispira sp.
GGGTAAGCATTGGGCTAACGATTGTCCGTATTGGACTTGCGTTAATACCCGCGCAGCGGTGGCTCGGATATTCTTTGCTGAAGAGGTAGCAGTCGACTTTATTGATCTGGACATAGCGTTAATTAGGCCTGGCTCGCAAACATATGCTGCGGCTGAAAGAAATTGGGTTGACCGTTAAGAAAATCACGGATCATCATGGCTTTTTTGCCAATAAGTTGAATGTTTACTAAACGAATTAAACCTGCTCCGGTTGCGACATCCACTCCGTCATGTCTGACTCGAATGATGGTTCCTGGTAATAGCATTGTTGGCTCTTCTAATGCAATCGCATGCCATACTTTAATACGCTGGTCACCCAACAAGGTGTAAGCACAGGGAAAGGGATTAAAGGCGCGAATACTTAACTCAATATCTTTCGCGGGTAAAGACCAGTCAATCAGGGCTTCTTCTTTACTCAGTTTATGAGCGTAGTTGGCGAGATTATCATCTTGTTTTTCAGCAAGGGCTTCACCGGCTTGCAGCAGGGTCAGTGTTTGCAGTAACGCAGTTGGACCTTTTTCAAGTAAACGGTCATGCAAACTGCCGCCCGTTTCACCCGCTTCGATCTCGATAACGGTTTTACTCAGCATGTTGCCGGTATCTAAACCGACATCCATTTGCATGATGGTTATGCCCGTTTCAGCATCACCTGCTTGAATGGCGCGCTGAATGGGTGCGGCTCCTCGCCAGCGCGGAAGAATAGAAGCATGCACGTTGAGGCACCCCATTTTAGGTGCCTCAAGTACGGCCAAAGGCAGCAATAAACCGTACGCCACGACAATCATGATATCGGCATTGAGCGCTTCTAGCTCTTCAACGGAACTCTCTTGCTTAAAATTCAATGGCTGATAGACCGGAATATCATGCTCGAGTGCTAGTTTTTTAACCGCACTAGGCTGCAGCTTTTTCCCTCGACCTGCTGGACGATCGGGTTGGCTATAAACGCCCACCACATTATGTCGGCTGTCGATTAAAGCCTGCAAATGACCTGCGGCGAAATCCGGCGTACCGGCAAAAATAATATTCAGAGCGTCCATGGTGTCTCTCTTCGCATTCTCATTAGAATTAAAGTCTTAGCGGTTAAAGCGCGCTTCTAACTTGTGTTGCTTTTCAAGCTTAGACT
Organism: Oleispira sp.; assembly: GCA_051276935.1. GTDB lineage: Bacteria > Pseudomonadota > Gammaproteobacteria > Pseudomonadales > Oceanobacteraceae > Oleispira. The sequence goes on from JBNMPQ010000158.1 coordinate 1,163, forward strand.
TAATGCGGTTGCGCTTTAGGGGAGATAAATAATCCACCATAAGCTTACCTTCTAAATGATCCAGTTCGTGCTGAATACAGACGGCTAATAGCCCGCGAGCTTCCAGTTCAAAGGGCTTACCGTCACGATCGAGCGCTTTTACAAGGCAGTGTTCGATACGGGTTACGTCTTCATAGAATCCAGGAACCGATAAGCAGCCTTCTTGCATGCTTTCTAATTCACCGTCTAAAACCGTGACTTCTGGGTTAATAAATACCAGAGGTTCACTCTTATCTTCCGATAAATCCATTGTTACGATACGCTGATGAACGTTCACTTGGCTGGCCGCAAGACCGATTCCAGGAGCTTCGTACATTGTTTCGAACATGTCGTCGACGATCTTTCTTATATTATCCGTGACTTCTGTAACGGGTTTTGCAATGGTACGCAGACGTTTATCTGGGTACTCTAAAATCTCTAATATGGCCATAGATGTGATGCGCTTATAGAACTGTTGGGGCTTAACTTGCTAAGATGCACTATATAGAGCTACTTTTAACTAAGTAGCGTCTTCAATAATAACAAGGCAAAACAAGACTGTTGGCTGATATGCCAATGATAAAGGGATTATAGGATGAGCAAAACAGTTCGTTACCTAATTACTGCGATTTTTCTATTAGTAAGCACTATTAGTCACGCTTTAACGCTAAAACCAGACGCACCAGAGCGATATACCGTTAAAAAGGGCGATACATTATGGGGTATCTCCGAACGTTATACCGATGACGCTTGGCAGTGGCCAAACATTTGGTACCAAAATTCACAAATTAAAGACCCTCATTTGATCTTTCCTGGGGATATTCTTGGCCTGATGACGATCGGGGGTAAAGTAAAAGTCGCTGTCGTTGAGCGAGGAATGGAAAGCCGGACGATTAAAATGAGCCCAACGGCTCGTATTGAACCGATTGAATCAGCGATTCCGACCATTCCAATGGATGCCATTATGCCCTTCATTACCCGCAACCGTATTGTGGAAGCGGGTGAGCTTGAAGCGGCTCCTTATATTCTTGCGGCGGGAGGCGGTCGAATCATGAACGGCGCAGGTGGTATTGCTTATGGTCGTGGTGATTTCAGTGATGGCGTTGCCAATGCTTATGGCATCTTCCGCGCAAGCATTGTTTATAAAGATCCTGTTACGGAAGAAATTCTTGGTTTAGAAGCAAAAGAAATTGGTTTAGCGAATGTTATCAGTAACGAAAAAGACATTGTTAAGCTTGATCTAATTAAAACTAATCAGCAAATTACAGAGGGTGATCGCCTTTTGACCACTGAAAACCGTCAGCTCGTAACGCGCTTTCAGCCAAAAGCGCCTGATGACTATATTGATGGTTTCATTATTTCGGTTCCCGGTGGTGTGACTCAAATTGGTCAATACAGCATGATTGTGATTAATAAGGGCAAGCGCGACGGCATTAGTGAAGGTTCTATATTAGATATTATGAAGCGCGGAGAAGTTGTGCGTGATCGAACTAAAAAAGAAGAAGTTCGTCTGCCACCTGAAAAAGCCGGTCAGTTAATGGTCTTTCGCGTCTACGAAAAGTTATCGTATGCCTTAGTAACAAAAGCAACGCGTTCATTAAATGTGGGCGATCAGGTTCGTAGCCCTTTTTAAAGCTCAGTTTTTTTAGACACTTACGTTAGAAGAACACAATAAAAGGAAATAGCATGCTCAAGGATGAGTTGCTCTTCGCTTGGTGGTTACTTTCAAGCACACAAGGTATTGGCAGTATCGCTCTGAATAAAATTAGAGAGCAGCTGCCATCTTGTTCCGCGCTGGCTGAATGTTCTGCTCAACATTTGATTTCTATGGGACTAAAGCCCGATTTAGCGTTTGCTTGGCAGCAGGCTAAAGATTCTAGTAATAACTTAAATTCCTTCGTATCTGCCGGTTGGCAAAAAATACACATGTGGTGCCAGCAGCAAGACTGTGGCGTACTCATGCCTGATGATGAACATTACCCGAACGCGTTAGCGGTATTACGTGATGCGCCAATTTTCTTGTTCTACCGCGGTAATTCTCAATTATTGAATGAGTCCAGTATCGCGATAGTGGGCAGTCGTAATCCAACTCACTATGGTCGTGAGCAAGCGTTTACTATCGCTCAGCAGCTTGTAATGTCTGACTGGCATGTGATTAGTGGTCTAGCCATTGGCATCGATGGTGAAGCACACAAAGGCGCTTTAAATAGCTTAACGGGTATTGGTCGAGGTAAAACGATTGCGGTCTTAGGCTCTGGCTTAGAAGCAATCTACCCTAAGCGACACCAGGCTTTAGCGGATGAAATTGTGGCGGGCGGGGGTGTGTTATTATCAGAACACTTACCAGATATCAAAGCCCTTGCTCAGCACTTTCCTCGTCGTAATCGCATCGTTAGTGGTATGAGTCTCGGGACGTTGGTGATTGAAGCGGCTTACAAAAGTGGTTCGTTAATCACGGCTCGTTTAGCGGCAGAGCAAGGGCGAGAAGTGTTTGCATTGCCCGGTGCCGTGACTAATCCTCTCAGTCGAGGTTGCCACCAGTTAATTAAGGAAGGCGCTAATTTAGTTGAAAATGCGACGGATATTATCAATCTTATTAATTCTGACTTAGCGGTAGAAACCAGAGCGGCTGGTGGAGACAACCAACCAGAAACTCAACATAATCTTTTTGCAGCTCTACCGGGGCCCAAGCTGGAAGGTACTGCAAAAACTATTTACCAGGCACTTGATGTGATTCCTACTGCAATCGATACTTTGGTAAACCGTTCGGGGTTAAGTGTGGCAGAAGTCGCTCAACAGTTAATTCTTATGGAGCTAAAAGGATACGTCGCCCAAACGCCTGGAGGCTATGTTCGGGTGTAAGCTTATGCAAGCTTGCTGTGCGTATGAGGGTTCATCCTCTATAATATTTTCAAAGTCCTCTATAGTAAGAACGAGTTTATGGTGTCTAATTCCTCTAAAAATATTCATCTGCAGCAAGCTATCGCAAGCTTAAAAGCGGGTGGTGTTATTGCTTATCCAACGGAAGGCGTCTGGGGTTTGGGTTGTTTATGGACAGAGGAAACAGCGATTAATGAGATTCTTCGCCTAAAGCAAAGGCCGTTAGAAAAAGGCATGATTGTTTTGTGTGAACAGCTGTCTGATATTGAGCCGTTTTTATTACCTTTAGTCGAAAAAGACATCGTTCAAATCGAGCAAGATTATCCTCATCCTGTCACTTGGATACTGCCTTGCAAGTTATCGGTACCAGAATCTGTCCGAGGAAAGCATAGCAGTATTGCTGTTCGTTTTAGCCTTCATCCACAAGTACAAGCTTTATGTTCACAAGTAGGTCCCATTATTTCTACTTCCGCTAACCCTGCGGGTTTGGCAGCCGCGATGACTGCATTAGAGGTAAGTGAGTACTTCCAGGATCAACTCAGTTATATCCTGCCTGGTGATTTGGGCGGTTATTCTAAACCTTCAGAAATTCGTACTCTTGATGGTCAAAGGGTAAGATAGACATTGATATTAGATTAGATAAAGAGTCACGACACATGAGCCAAGACACGGCTAAAACCGAAAGAGTTACTCATACAGAAATTGAAGCCGTAAAAAGCTTCTTGCTTGATTTACAAGATCGTATTTGTGCGGCATTAGAAGAGCAAGATGGTGGTGGCAAGTTTTTAGAAGAATCTTGGTTACGCGAAGAAGGTGGTGGTGGTCGTAGCCGTGTACTTGAGCAAGGTGTGGTGATTGAAAAAGGCGGTGTTAACTTTTCTCATGTTATGGGTGCTCAGCTCCCCGCTTCCGCAACTGTAGCGCGTCCAGAATTAGCCGGTCGCAGTTTTCAGGCGATGGGGGTTTCACTGGTGATTCACCCACGTAATCCTTATGTCCCTACTTCACACGCGAATGTGCGCATGTTCGTCGCCGAAAAAGAAGGCGAAGAACCGGTCTGGTGGTTTGGTGGAGGCTTTGATTTAACCCCTTTCTATGCCTTTGAAGAAGATGTTGTTTTTTGGCATCAGACCGCAAAGAATGCCTGTGAGCCTTTTGGTGCAGAGGTGTATCTTAAGTACAAAAAATGGTGTGATGAATATTTCTATTTAAAACATCGTGATGAAAATCGTGGTGTCGGCGGTTTATTCTTTGATGATTTGAATAGCTGGCAGGGTGAAGTTGATTTCGATAAATCGTTTGATTTTATGCAGGCGATCGCAAACTCTTATATTGATGCCTACTGCCCTATTATGGCGAAGCGCAAAGATACTGAGTTTGGTGAACGTGAACGCAAGTTTCAGTGCTATCGTCGAGGTCGTTATGTTGAATTTAACTTGGTATATGACCGTGGCACTATTTTCGGTTTACAGTCGAATGGCCGTACTGAATCAATCTTGATGTCTTTACCACCGGTAACACATTGGGACTATAACTGGAGTCCTGAAGACGGTTCTCCAGAAGCTAAGTTATATACTGATTTTCTTCCGCACAAAGACTGGGTTTAAATATGAGCGATTTATACGCGGTGATGGGAAACCCCATCAACCACAGTAAGAGTCCACAGATACACAGTGCTTTCGCTGATCAAACAGGGCAAGACTTGATTTATTCAGCTATTTTAGTGCCTCTGAAAAAATTCAAACATGAAGCGAATAGCTTCTTCCGTAACGGTTTGGGTTTAAACGTGACGGTGCCTTTTAAGGAAGATGCTTGGCAATACGCTGATACATACTCATCTCGAGCTTTGCGTGCAGGTGCGGTTAATACCTTAATTAAAAGAAAAGACGGTTCGATACATGCCGATAATACTGATGGTATTGGAATGGTGCGTGATATTACTGTGAATCATGATTGTGCGATTATCGGTAAGCGTGTGCTGGTTCTCGGAGCAGGTGGCGCGGTACGCGGAATTCTAGAGCCCGTGCTAGAAGAGAAACCTTTAGAGGTCGTCGTTGCCAATAGAACCGTTGCTAAGGCCCAAAACCTAGCCAAAGATTTTGCGGATGTTGGCAGAATAATGGGTTGTGGTTTTGACGAAATACAAGGGCGATTTGATTTAATCATTAACGGCACGTCGGCAAGTCTAAGGGGTGAACTACCACCAATTTCAGAATCGGTTATCGACCAAAATACGACCTGTTATGACATGATGTATGGCGCAGAACCGACGGTGTTTAATCAATGGGCCAAAAACCAAAACGCCGCAGCAACACTCGATGGCTTAGGTATGTTGGTTGAGCAAGCGGCAGAATCTTTCAACGCATGGCGAGGCGTTCGGCCGGAATCAGCTCCGGTTATTCTTAGTATTCGTAACAGTCTAGTGCCACCCAAGGTTTGAGTATCAAAGGGAGTCAATCGCTATTGACATTTTTTGACCAAAAGAACGTTTTAAACGTTTATTAATTGTTGAAAATGCCGTTAAAAGGCGGCATATATACACCTGTGTAAAACACATTGTCGAAAACTATTTAATTCTTAATGCAGTCATCCGTTGATGAACGAAGTATCGCTCATCAATCAATTTTGAGGAGTATTCTCTAATGATGAGAATCGTATTATTTTTATTAACCAACTTAGCCGTGATCGCTGTTGCTAGCATTACATTGAGTTTATTGGGTGTCGGCAGTTATTTAGAGCAAGGTAATAACCTGAACCTAAGTAACCTACTCGCTTTCTGTTTAGTCTTTGGTATGGCAG
>JBNMPQ010000159.1:0-6857 GCA_051276935.1 Oleispira sp.
CAAACGTGCATTGTTTGATACTCGCTACAATTTGAGCCAATAAAACAACACTAATGGGAGAGTTACGACTGCCTGCTAAAAAAGCGGGTTTCATATCAGGAGAATCCGTTTCCAGTACGATCGAACTCAAGGGCAACTGAAAAACTGTTTTACGCAACTTTTTTGCGCGTTCATGACTGATCGCACCACCAATCCCCAGTTTGAATCCCAATTTAATCAAGGCATGTCCTTGCTGAACACTACCCGAGAACGCATGGATAATACCGCCTTGATTAAAGCCCAGTCGTCGCACCATCGCAGCAATATCATCATAAGCTTTTCGCACATGCAAAATAACCGGCAACTCCAATGTCTGCGCCAGTTTAAATTGCTGCTCACACAGTTCAATTTGCTGTAGAAAAGTTGATTCAGGTAACGCGAAATCCAAGCCAAATTCTCCAATAGCAACGGGCTTACTTTCGTGGCACACCGATGCCAGTTCTAATACATCCGTTACTTTATGCTGATCGAGAAAATAAGGATGCAAACCCAGCGCATAAGCCCAAGGCTTTCCATCGCACAGTGAGATTAATCTTTGCCAATCCTTTTCCATAACACCCGGAATCAATAAACCCACACACCCCCAGCGTTGCAAAAATTGCCAATGAGAGTCGCGATCTTCATCAAAGACGTTAAAATCAAAATGGCAATGAGAGTCAATCCACAAGGGACCCTGATAAGGGCTTTCCAATTTAGATGTTTCATCAAAAGATGTCATAATACAGCCATCAATAAGTCAAGCCCAAACCCCCTAGACCACAATAACCATTAGGCTCTTTGGCTAAGTACTGTTGGTGATAATCTTCTGCAAAATAAAAAGTAGGCGCGAGCATTATTTCTGTCGTAATAGCAGCAAAACCTGCCTTAGAAAGAACCTGCTGAAAAGACGCTTTCGATTCATTGGCCAGTTTAAGTTGCTGCTCAGAAAAGGCATACACTCCACTGCGGTATTGAGTGCCCTTATCATTACCCTGTCGGTCACCTTGAGTTGGGTTATGCGCTTGCCAAAAAACCTCTAATAACTGCTGGTAACTCGTGATCTCTGGATTATAAACCACTCGTACAACTTCATTATGTCCAGTGGCACCAGAACACACCTGTTTATACGTTGGATGCACGTTACCGCCCGCTGCATAACCCACCGAGGTCACGTGAACGCCGTCCAGTTGCCAAAACTTTCGCTCTGCTCCCCAGAAACAACCCAGACCAAACATCGCGAACTCCATACCCTCTGGTAGGACATCAACATTCTCACCATTAACAAAATGGGCTGATGCATGAGGCATTGTCGTAGCACTTGTCATAATAATTTCTCCAAAAAAAAAGGCCATAACTTTAAAGCTATGACCTTAATATATAACACTGAGTTCAATAAGAACGACTAAAGACTTTAATCTAAGAAAGAAAAATCTTCTTCTTTCATTTGCATTAAACTTTTAGGATCTTTAATCATCATCTTTGCATGGCCTTTAGCGCGAGGAAGCATGCGTTCAAAATAGAATTCCGCCGTCTGAATTTTGGCGTTATAGAAAGCTAAATCTCCTTCTCCCGCTTCAATTTTTTGATAGGCCGTTTCTGCCATCATCGCCCAGTAATACGCTAAGCAAAGGTAACCAGAATACATAAGGTAATCCACTGACGCTGAACCGACCATGTCACGATTTTTAGACGCTTTAAACGCAATGCGGTAGTTATTAATTTTCCATCCTAGCATGCTGCGTTTAAGCGTTTTAATGAACTTTTTCATTTCAGGGCGCTTGGTCGCTTTCGTAAAAGCAGAGACTTTATCAGCATACGTATTAAATGACTTAAACTTGCCCAGCAACATTTTACGACCTAATAGATCAAGTGCCTGAACTCCGGTAGTGCCTTCGTATAACTTAGATATTTGAGCATCACGAACGATTTGCTCCATGCCCCACTCCTTAATAAAGCCGTGCCCCCCATAAACTTGAACACCATGATTGGCGGCTTCATAACCCAGTTCGGTTAAAAATGCTTTTAAAATCGGTGTTAAGAATCCGAGCTCATCATCAAACTGTTCATACAGCTCGGTATCGCCTTTAGAATGGGCAGCATTCATTAAATCAGCAATGCGCGCAGCGTTATAAACCATAGCACGACCCCCTTCAGCGATCGCTTTTTGAGTCAATAGCATGCGACGTACATCAGGGTGAACCATCAAGGTATCAGCTACGTGATCAGGATCTTTCTTACCCGTTAAGGCACGCATAGAACGACGATCTTTAGCGTAGGGTAATGCACCTTGGAAAGATAATTCCGCAGACGCCACACCTTGAATAGAGGTACCGATGCGCGCAGTATTCATAAAAGTGAACATGCACATCAAACCTTTGTTCTCAGGACCAATCAGGTATCCTTTTGCGCCATCAAAATTCATGACACAAGTAGAAGAAGCATGAATACCCATTTTTTCTTCAATAGAGCCGCAGGTTACAGGGTTACGATCGCCCAAAGAGCCATCAGCATTCACATTGAATTTAGGCACGATGAATAATGAAATACCCCGAGTGCCTTTAGGGGCATCCGGTAGGCGCGCCAAAACGATGTGAATAATGTTATCGGTTAGGTCATGCTCACCCGAAGAAATAAAGATTTTGGTTCCGGTAACATTGTAAGAACCATCCTCATTAGGCTCAGCCTTCGTTTTCACTTGACCCAAATCCGTACCACACTGAGGCTCAGTTAAGCACATAGTGCCCATCCAGCGACCATCGGACAGCGGCACAAAATACTCTTGCTTCTGCTCTTCCGTGCCATGCATCCAAATAGTGTTCATCGCACCCAAAGACAGTCCTGGGTACATGCCCCAAGACCAGTTAGCCGTTCCAATCATTTCAGACTTAGCTAATGCCAGCGAAATAGGAAGGCCCTGACCGCCGTATTCGACAGGCGTCGCCATTGACTGCCAACCCCCTTCAACGTACTGATCATAAGCTTCTTTAAAACCTTTTGGTGTATAAACGTTGCCGTTTTCAAAACGACAGCCATCGTCACCACTTTGATATAAAGGTGCAATCACGTCTTCAGAAAAAGTGGCGGCGGCGTCTAAAATCATGTCGACCATTTCTTCGGTCGCTTCTTCACCACCAGGAATTGTCTGGTAATGCTCTTGAAAATTATATACATCGTTCATCAAAAACTTGATGTCTTTTATTGGGGCTTTGTATTGAACCATGGGGAAACCTTTTAGATTAAATAGCGGTTAATAACCAGTGCTTAAAATATTCGCCATAAACGATAGGGAAATGTTGACTAAAATTGTTTATGAAAACCAGGCGAATCAATTATTAAAGAGATTATTACAGAATGTTACAAAAAGGCATTGGCTAATTAGCCAAAGTGCACTGTCACGAGGGCAAGAGCCCCATAAAAAGCACTGCAGAGGTCTCAAGGTGCTACTCCACACCCAAGAAGGCACTCTTGTAGTGCATTTAGACTTATTGCTTTTTTTAACCTTACTGCCCCCAATACATGCACTTTAGGGTAAATAGCAGCTCATTCTCTGCGGTTGTAATTTAGCAATAGACTCCCTATGGTGAAAAGGTAGCCTATGCACTCGGAGAGAAAATGAGTACGAATAACGATAAATACAGTATTGAAAATACCGACTATACCGTCGGTCAGGACAACGTTCAAAAATGGGGATTTGATGTTCACAACCCCGTATTTGGCATCAGTGCAGGTCTAATTTTACTCTTTTTAATTGCAGCGCTCGTGAGCGATCCCACCGACGCAAAAACACTGCTCGATGGACTCAAGTGGGACATTATTAAGACATTTGATGCCTTCTTTATGTGGTCTGCTAACTTTTTTGTAGTTTTTTGCCTAATACTGGCACTCTCGCCTTGGGGCAAAATTCGCCTCGGGGGTGACGAAGCCAAAACCGAACACTCGACAATGTCTTGGTTAGCCATGCTATTTTCGGCGGGCATGGGTATTGGTCTTATGTTCTGGGGTGTTGCTGAGCCTGTTGCCTACTTCACGGGTTGGTATGAAACACCACTCGGCGTCGCAGCCAATACACCCGAGGCCGCAGACCTTGCCTTAGGTGCAACTATGTATCACTGGGGACTTCATCCTTGGGCTATTTACGGTGTTGTTGCCTTATCACTGGCTTTTTTCTCTTATAACAAAGGCTTACCCCTTTCCATGCGTTCTGTATTTTACCCAATTCTAGGGGATCGCACCTGGGGTTGGGCAGGACACATCATCGATATCTTAGCCGTGCTTGCGACCTTATTTGGTTTAGCAACATCGCTTGGCTTAGGTGCACAACAAGCTTCTGCAGGTATTAGCCACGTGTTTGGTATTTCTAGTGGACTCAGCTTGCAAATCATTGTGATTGTATTTGTGACCTTACTGGCTGTTGTCTCTGTAATACGTGGCTTAGAAGGTGGTGTTAAATTGTTGTCAGGAGTGAATATGATCATCGCACTCCTATTATTAACATTTGTCGCTGCCCTTGCCTTTGCGGTATCCATGGGTACCATTCCACAAACGATCATGGCTTACGCACAAAATATTATTCCTCTATCGAACCCACACGGGCGTCCAGACGAAGCTTGGTTCCAAGGTTGGACTGTATTTTATTGGGCTTGGTGGATTTCCTGGTCACCTTTCGTAGGCATGTTTATCGCGCGCATTTCTAAAGGTCGTACGGTTCGCCAGTTTGTAACTGCAGTATTACTAGTACCTACAGCGGTAACGGTTGTTTGGATGTCGGTTTACGGGGGGATCGCAATTGAGCAGGTTCAAAATGGTATTGGTGCTCTCGGTACCGATGGCCTCACATCTGTTCCGCTTGCGATGTTCCAGATGTTTGATGAAATGGCACTGGGCTCAATACTGTCCTGTATTGCTATCATTTTAGTGCTGGTTTTCTTCATTACGTCATCTGACTCTGGCTCGCTGGTTATCGATAGTATTACCTCAGGCGGCAAAATTGATGCCCCCATACCTCAGCGCATTTTTTGGGCGTCGGTCGAAGGGGCTATCGCCATCGCGCTATTATGGATTGGTGGCACAGAAGCCATTCAAGCCTTACAGGCAGGTGCTATCTCAACGGGGCTTCCTTTCACCTTTGTATTATTACTGATGTGTCTTTCGCTATTAATGGGAATGCGTACTGAAGTTAAAAAATAAACGATAAGTGATAGATCGAGCGCCCAGTTCATGGGCGCTTTTTTATTTCCGTTAATATTCCTATTATCCCCATCAACACCAAATTTTTCTGACCGGTATTTGCGCAAGCTTATGTTTTGCAATCTGAGCTTGAAGTAGCTCAGCGGTCGCTAATGCATCAACCAGTGCATTGTGATTTTCGTAAGCGGGTAAATGATAGCGTTCGCGGGCATAAAGTAAACGTAACGAAGGCAACGGTTTGTTAAAAAACCGCTCAATAAAGGATCGATTACGACGCACATAGCGCGCCTCAAGTTCTAACGTATCAATTACCGGAAACAAAAAATCTTTATGCCATTTTTCAGCAATGGCCGTCCGAAAAAACTCCCTTTCCACATAACGGTAATGCACTACAACTTGCTTACCTTGCAAACTTGCCATTAGCTCTGGCAACACTGAATCCAAAGAAGGTGCTTCCGCTACTTCAGTATGTGTTATCCGATGAACCACCACCGACTCTGACGTTAAATGCTGACTACTAACAACCCAATGCTTAGCCTTTGCCAAATAAATGCGCTGGTGATCAAAGGGCACCAAACCAATACTAACGATGTCATCTTTCTTCGCGTTCAAACCCGTTGTTTCAATGTCTAATGCAACAAAATCTGTCGCATCCATCGATTGCTCAGTGTCTAATAAGGGCTGGTGATAAAAAGTATCCAAGCAATCAGGCAAGGTGCTCTGCACCTGATTTGAGTAGAACTGATCCCAATCATCGGGAATTACTTTGTAAGGGTGTAAAGCCATGCTTATGATCCCTTCTGATAGGCAGTGTAACGAAACTTCAGAAATTTCTGAGCACTACTTAACACCTGAAAAGCCTCTTTCAAACCCCGCCTCTCTTTACTCGACAGCGTTTCTGGCTCGACCGTATTATCGGCTTCTTCCCCCGCCTCAAGCGCAGCTACCTGCTGACGTATTCGAATCATTGACAAATATTCCAGAGCGTCCGATAACTCCTCTTTTTTTCCATCAGGTAATAGAGGCGACCCTGTTAAGTCTTCCAAACGGTCAAAAGAATTCTGAGATAACGAACCCTCTGCCAACGCATGCACTCGAATAACATCCACCATCGGCGCAGTACCTCGTCTTTTTAAATTTAAGCTATAACGCTGACGCCCATCTTTCTCTAATACAAAATCTTTAAAGAATCCTAGCGGTGGCGTTCGATTCATTGCATTGCGAGACAAGGCCGCTAAAAAGCCTGAATTATTTTTGGCTTTACCCACAATAAAACGAGTGAGTTGCTCTGCCCAAGCCACTTTTCCAGCGACGCCCTCTAGATCAAAAAATATGGAAGCGTTAAGCAGTGCCTGCGGATCGGGTTTTTCAATCCACTCACTGAATTGTTGCTTCCATTCCTTTAGGGTTATTCGCCACTTAGGATTAGACGCCATAATGCCACCGTCACAGTAGGTGTAACCGCAAGCGTTCAAACCATCGCAAACAAAATCTGCTAACTGTTTAAAATAATCGCCATGATCTGACTCGTTATAATCTGGGGATAATATCAGTGCATTATCCTGATCGGTAACCAGTAACTGCTCATCACGCGCCATCGAACCCAGCGCTAGAAAACAATAAGGCACAGGCGGCACACCTAATTTTTCTTC
>JBNMPQ010000160.1:0-6829 GCA_051276935.1 Oleispira sp.
AAATTAGTTGTTGTACGATTTAGTGCGAAAAGAGAAAAAAATCGATTTTTGAAGCTATTGAATAATCGATAATTTATTAAATAAATCAATGGTTTAAGTTTTTGTACGGCGAACACTGGCAGTGTTGAGGTCAGCGGTTCGATCCCGCTAGGCTCCACCAAATAAAAGCCTTTTAAAACAATGGCTTACATTAAAAAGACCACCTTCGGGTGGTTTTTTTATGCCTTGAATTTGGTTTTAAGTATCCACTGAAGTGTCCACTTGAATGGCTTTTTTTTAATGTTACCTGTATAGGGTTTACGTCTGATTCAACTACCTATTTGGTCATAGTAACTTAGCCGAAATAAGAATTTAAAAACACATGACATTACAAAATCAACCGCAATGTAAAAGAGCGATCAAGACGGTGACGTTGTAAATGTATTCTTGCAGAGTAGGAGAAACGCCAAGGCTGCTAAGATATTCTTCAAACGGCTTTTAAAATCAAACAAAGGCGAACTGAGAGAAATCGTTGCTGATAAATTGAGAAGTTATAACGTTGCTCATAGTGAGTTAATTCCAGATATTGATCACAACTCAAGACAGTATGCGAATAACAAAGCTGAGCTGTCGCATCAAGTCATTAGGGTTCGTGAAAGAGGCATGCGAAAGTTTAAGTCAGTAACACAGGCCAACCGATTTCTATCAGCTCACAAAGAGGTTTATAATTTATTCAATTTGGGGCGTAATTTAATTGCGGCAAGACATTATCGGGATTTAAGAGAGGGCGCTTTTGTGTCTTGGAATCGTGTAGTTGCGGTATGATGGTGTATATCGGTTGAGTTTGTTGCGAAATTTAAAAATAACTTGTCAGTACCGTTTTTAAGATAGATTTTTAAGGTTTAGATAGGTTAACTTGTCTGTACTCAAATTAGACGTTATTGGTGAGATGGATTTGGACGAGCATATTTACCCTACCTATAAAATAGCAACCTTGAATCAGGTATTGATCGAGCTAGGGATGCCTGAGTATCTGCTGCTTGAGGGGACTTCCCTGACACCAGAGGGGATTCTATCAAACACCACTCGTATTTCTAGACGACAAGTGATTCAAATTTATCGTCGGCTGGTTGCTATTACAACCGATCCCTCAATAGGACTGATTGCGGGTCAGCGACTAGGAATGACCAATTATGGCATTTATGGGTATGCGATGATTTCTAGCGCCAGTCTGCGTGAAGCACTGCTGTTTTCTATCAAGTATCACGAGATGGCAACGCCGACGGTACGTATGAGTCTGCATGATGATCACGACGATTATGCATCATTTCGTTTTGATGACCTGTTGAGAGTCGATTCAATATACTCGTTTAATGTAGAGATGCAGTTCAGTCTGGTCTTCTCTCTCTTTAAAGATATGGCGGGGTATGATTTTCGGTATTTTTCTGTCTGCGCTAAGTTTCCTAAACCGGACCATGCAAGCATGTATGAACAAATTCTCAAATGTCCGGCATTCTTCCGTCAAGACCACAACGAAATGCGTTTTGACAAAGCTTGGTTGGATACCCCGCTGGTTAGGGCTAATCCTATAACGGCAGCTACAACAAGGGAGTTATGTGATCAGGTCTTGTTGGAAATGCGTACGCATGACGGCTTGGCACATCAGGTTTATGAAGTGATTACCGAAGACATTCGCCGGTTCAGTAAAATAGAACCCGTTGCAGAGCAGCTTCATATGTCTGCGCGGTCATTGCGCCGAAAATTGACCGGGCAAGGGACCAGTTATCAACAAATTTTGATAGACGTTCGACGTCAGCTCGCGATTGAATTTTTGCGACATACCAAGTTCAGTTCTGAGGAAATTGCAGACCGTCTTGGCTTCACTGACGCAGCCAATTTTCGACACGCGTTTAAACGCTGGACTGGCAAGACAACTAGCGACTATCGAAGCTGAAATATTGGCTTAATGTGTATTAAGCCCCGTTTTGGCCTGAATACACATATCTTTGTCCCGATATCACCTCGAATCCCCCACTATTCTTACCTAGAATTATCTAAATCGCGCTGCTGCCCATGTTTTAAGCAGAATGTAGAAGCGTGACCACGTGCATCGGCGATTTTTATCCGGTCGTATATTCACTAAAAATAATAAGAGATACATTATGGCGTTTACCTTTTCTGCAAATACCCGAGAAGTCCTTGAACAGATCGTGCACGAACCACGATTTAAGGCGTTAACGACCATTCCTTTATTGGCACCTGTAGAGATTCTGTTAATGGGGATGGGCTATTTGTTCTTCTATTTGTCGACGGCTGCGTTTATAGAGGGAAGCCTTCCCGTAGTTGCAATGATAGCGATCAATGGTGTGATGATATTTGCTTGTTTTACTCCGCTACATGATGCCACGCATCGTACCGTGTCACGTAATCGTATAATCAATGACGGACTCGGCACGATTGCTTGTTTTGCATTACTGCCTGGTATCACCACGGCAATATACCGATACCTTCACTTAGAGCATCATCGTTATGTTGGTAATCCTAGCAAAGACCCAGATGATATTTTCGTTGTTACTCATCCATTGTTAGCTGTCTTTGTTGTTCCTTTTCCAGACCTTGTTTGGTCTCTTTGGTATATGCGCCGCTTTATGACACGTCCGCCGATGGAGCGCTTTGAGTTTGTAGCGGGATTTACTTTTTATATCGGCTTTCACGCATTTTTTCTGGCGGGGCCTTACGCACTTGAATTTTTCTTATGCTGGATAATTCCGCAGCGTATTGGGGTCA
The DNA here is from genome assembly GCA_051276935.1 of Oleispira sp. Classification (GTDB taxonomy): domain Bacteria; phylum Pseudomonadota; class Gammaproteobacteria; order Pseudomonadales; family Oceanobacteraceae; genus Oleispira. The sequence goes on from JBNMPQ010000160.1 coordinate 2,767, forward strand.
GTCTTGTCATCTACTTTTTTGCCCGAATTCAACACCCAAAGGATGTTCTATGGGAAGAGGCACCATTTCAAACAACTGTATATATTCGTTGCGCTAAGGTGTTTGAATATTTGATGCTGGGCCAAACAAAACATTGCGTACATCACCTCTTCCCGTCTATTCCATTTTACCGTTACCACAAAGCTTGGGAGATAGGACAGCAACGTTTTGAAGCTCAGAATATTCCTGTCAGAGGTTTATTTAGCCCAGTTGAGTCATTGATCTTCCCCGAGAAAGAAATTCAGGAGAGCCTGCCAGTAAAGGTCACACGTGTATGGCCAATAGCGGAAAATATTAATGCCTACGAGTTTCAAGCGGTTGAAGAGGGGCAATTGCTACCCGCGTTTGACCCCGGTGCACATATTGATGTTCAGCCAGAACCCGGTCTAATTAGGCAGTATTCACTGTGTAATACTGCGTCTGATCGCAATCGTTATGTGATCGCCGTAAAACGTGAAGAGCCGGGTCGAGGCGGTTCGGTTGCGATGCATAACAATATTGCCATTGGTCAAACGATTAATATTAGTCGGCCTAGAAATAACTTTCCGCTTAATATGCAACTTGACCGCTACTTACTAATAGCGGGTGGAATTGGCGTAACGCCAATCTTGGCAATGGCCCACCAATTGTACGAAGCGGGAAAGCCTTTTGAATTTCACTTATGTGCACGCAGTCAAGCTTTGTTGCCTTTTGGCGACAGCCTTAAGGAGCTGCCGTTCGCTGATAGCATTCATGTTCATCTTGGTGATGGCAACGATGCTCAGCAGTTTCAACCAGAGCAATTACTGGCTAGTTATAGCCCTGCTACAGAGCTATATATTTGTGGCCCTGGGTCCTTTATGTCTTGGGTTTTGGAAACCGGGCGTAACAATGGTTGGCCAGACACGGCTTTATTTTCTGAAACCTTTGTCGCCCGCAAATTTTTGAATGTAGATAATCAGCCTTTTGAGGTTGAGTTAGCCCGCTCAGGAAAGGTCTTGCAGGTTGGTGAGGATGAATTTCTTATTGATGTGTTGACTCGCGCCAAAGTTGGTATTCCTTGTTCATGTACGCAGGGTATTTGTGGTTCGTGTATCACCCCAGTGGTGTCGGGTGATATTGAGCATCGTGATGCGATATTGACAGATGAAGAACGAAAGCTTGGAAAAAAAATGTGCGTCTGCGTCGGTCGTGCTCGAGGTGGTCGCTTAGTTTTAGACGTTTGATCTAATCATATAAATAATAATAACGTTGGTGAATATCGAAATGAAAAATATATTGTATAGATATGTGATGGTAGTGATCGCGCTACTGTCGAGTCAGGCACAAGCGGGTTGGATTCAATCTCTGGGCCAAAGCGAGCATTGCATCTCGATGGGTGGTGCCTGTGTGGCGAATAAAGGAGATTTTGGCTCTTTTTACCATAACCCTGCCGCTGCCGCAGGATTCGATGGTGTCTATGGTGTTAACCTTCGGTTGCTAGACACCCGAGAAGTCGACTTAAAAGATTCTTCGGGTAACCATGACGTCGATAAAACCAACGCCGAGGGTGACGTCGTGTTAGCGCCTAGCTTTGGTGGTTACTGGGCGATTAATGAAAAATTGACATTTGGTCTAGGTTTTGGAGCCCCATTTGCGATTACCGCTGACTGGAGTAACGACAGCGGTATCCATCGTTATAATATGTCTGAGCAATCCCTATTTGTACTTGAACTCACTCCCATGCTTGCTTTTCAGGCCTCAGAACGTCTTCGTATTGGTGCCGGAATTAACGTTGTGGCCTTCAAACAACTGAAAACTGAGTCTCTTTTTCCTGCCAGTTTTGGCGCCGCCTTACCTCCAGCGCTGGGCGGTGCGGGTACCGTAATTCCGACTACACCAGACAGCCCCATCATAGGATCGTTGACGCTAGAAACTGATGACGATGCTAGTCTAGGTATCCCTCCTGACAATATGGCGACTTCCTTTAATGAGTTTGCATTGACGTTAGGCATTCAATTTGATGTCACTGAACAATTAACGCTAGGCGCTGTTTATCGCTCCAAAACTAAAATGGAGTGGGAAGGGGATGTTACTCTTGATCTTCAACCTGCGGGTCTTGGTAGCCAGGTAACAGGTTTCCAAGTTGACTTGGATATGCCGAGTCATTTACAAGCCGGTTTAGCTTACCGGTTTGCTAAAAACTGGACGTGGACGGCAGACCTTCAATGGACGGAGTGGTCAGATGCGAAAGGTATTGGCTCTGATCTTGTTATTGAACTTGATGATCCACTACTTGGTTTTGTTAACGACTTGAGCGTTGAATACGACGCGAACGACACCTTAACGTGGAGAACGGGTCTAGATTATCAGTTTAATGACAACTGGTCGGTTCAGTTTGGTTATGCTTATGATGAATCTATCTTTGATGATGAGCATGTAGATATTCTTGTTTACGATTCTAATCGCCATATCGTTACCACGGGCCTTAGTTATGACTCGTCCAAAGTCGATCAGCCAGGCTGGTCAGCGACACTTGGTGTTCAGGCTATTATCTATGAAGATCGCAAAATAGAAGCGGGAGAGAGCCAAAACCTCGGCGGATTCTCGCTGCCCAATTTATTGGATGAAGATACCTTGTCTTTTTCTTCCAACCGAGAGGCATTTGAATACGGCGGTGCTATTCTGGCCGTAGGACTTTCGTTTCAACACCGATTTTAAGGAGATTAATGTATGAATAGTGGTATGCAGCAATTTCCGATCAATTTGGCCTATATTCTTGAACATGCGGCACGATTTCATCAGCATCAGCAAGTCGTATCGCGCATGCAGGATGGTAGTCTCCATCGTTATACTTATGCTGAATCACTCAAACGGGCGAAACAGCTCGCTAATGCGCTGCGAGCTGCGGGTATCGAGAAGGGTGATCGAATAGCTACGCTGGCTTGGAATGACTATCGTCATTTTGAAGCGTGGTATGGCATTATCGGTCAGGGAGCCATATGTCATACGGTGAACCCGCGGTTGTTTGCCGATCAGTTGAAATACATCATTAACCACGCGCAAGACAAAATTATTTTGGTAGATTTGAGTTTTGTGGTGTTACTCGAAACGATTCAATCTGAACTGCCCTGTGTTCAACATTACGTGCTGCTGTGTGATGTTCACGACATGCCGGCAACTTCATTACCCGGTGCCCTTTCCTATGAAGAGTTTATTTCTGCTCAGTCCGAAGAGTTTGACTGGGCCATTGTCGACGAAGAACAGCCTTCTTCTTTGTGTTATACGTCTGGAACCACGGGTGATCCCAAGGGGGTACTTTACTCCCATCGCTCAAATTTTTTAATGGCTCAAGCTGTTTGTGGGTCCGACGCCTTTGCCCTTAGTTCTCAGTCGAGCGTGTTGGCGGTGGTACCTCTGTTTCACGCTAACTCTTGGGGCTTGGTATATTCGGCGCCGATGGTTGGAGCCAAGCTTGTCCTGCCTGGAGGTCATCTCGATGGGGAGAATATACATGGCATTATCAAAGCGGAGAACGTGAATTTTTCCGCGGCTGTCCCGACTGTTTGGACTTTACTCTTAGCATACTTGTGTGAAAACGCCTTAAATTTACCGACACTCGATGAGGTGGTTGTCGGTGGGTCAGCTGTACCACCTGCGATGATTAGAGCCTTTCAAAATGATTATGGTGTTGATGTATTACACGCATGGGGCATGACTGAAATAAGCCCGGTGGGAAGTATTAATCGACCGACGAGTTTTACCTTGAAGCTTTCTGACGAGCAACAATTTGAATTATCACTAAAGCAGGGGCGACCTTTATTTGGAGTTGAAATGTGTCTTCGAAATAACGCGGGGGAAAACCTTTTACACGATGGTAAAAGTGCCGGTCGACTTTTTGTGAAAGGACCATGGGTCATTGAAAAATATTATCTTGCTAACAATAGCGCGCTAGAGGATGGCTGGTTTGACACTGGTGATATAGCCACTATTGATGAATACGGATTTATGAATATTACCGATCGAGCTAAGGACATTATTAAGTCGGGAGGGGAGTGGATTTCCT
>JBNMPQ010000161.1:0-6799 GCA_051276935.1 Oleispira sp.
CTATTTAGCGTCAAGCATACACGAGCAGTTTTTATCTAATCTTTTGTTTTCAAAGGTTTTTTTTGCAAAAGGTGCTCATAATTTCAACCTAAAACCGCGTCTTTGGCAGGCCAATCTTCTACGAAATCAGCCGTTGTTAATTCAGGAGGTTTTTTTAATTTACAATTAACATGTCCAATATAGATAAAACCTATAATTTCTTCATTATCCTGCAAGCCCAATGAATGTTTCACATGCGGGTCATAAGCCATTTCCCCTGTTCGCCAAATAGCACCTAATTCCATCGCGTATGCTGCTGTCAAAATATTTTGAATACCTGCCCCTACGGCAAGGCGCTGTTCAAGGGGTGGTACTTTTTCATTGGCTTGGATATTAGCGATCGCCACTATCATCAAAGGTCCTCGTTGCGGCATGTTCTTTAATTTAGCAATTTTAACTTCTGCTAAGTCAGCATCATTATTTAAACCTGCTTCAGCAAATACATCACCCAGTGCGACTAATCCTTGGTCTCTAATCGTAAGATAACGCCATGGTCGCATCCAAGCATGGTCAGGCGCTCTAAAAGCCGCACGATACAGTTGTTCTACTTGCTGCTCACTCGGACCCGGGCCCGTAAGCTGAGCGACCGAAACTCGCTGAGTTATCGCAGTTATTGCATCCATATAATCAATTTCTGTCATTTAATATTAAGTGAATTTATTTTCGAGTACATTTTAAGCGCAATTAATATTTAAAAGCACGAAAAAACTCCATTACTACCCTTGCCTATTGCCATCGAATAGGGATAAATAGGCATCAAATAATTTGATATAGACTTTATGAGTACAGAGAAAACCGTGCCAGATTTCAGTGAAACAAGCATGCCGATGCAAGATTATATTGCTCGAGTTTTGGGTTATGCCGCCGCAGGGATCACCTTGATTATTGGGACAATTATTGGCTATTTCCCCAATAAAATTCTATGGGTTGCGCTCATTGCTTTGGTATACCCCCATTTACTTCAATATTTAACGCGCTCATTCAGAACACGCCACCCATATGGCACTCGGCAAATATTGATCCATGGTGATGCTATTTTATGCGGATTAATGCTTGCCGTTATTGGTTTTCCTTTAGAACTCACCGTATTATTCCTAATAATGATCAATACAAGCTTCATTGTTGTGGGCAGTGTCACTGCTTGGACTTTTTGTGTTATTTCGTTATTTATTGGTGCAGCATTAGGCGTGCTGGGCCTAGGGTATACGCCAGCAGAGAATATTCCGACAGCCGTCTTTATTGCTGCTTCATTAGGGGTTGGTATGCATTTGGCAATTACGGCCTTCAACGCCCATCGCCAAGCGCGTGATTTAATGCGTTTAAAGCGAAAATTCCAAGGTCAGGTTGAACGCTTTCAGAAATTATCACATAAAGCTTCAAAGTACATATCTCCTCAGATTTGGGAATCAATCTTCTCAGGTCGAAAAGAGGTACGCTTAGAAACACAGCGTAAAAAACTCGTTGTTTTCTTTTCTGACATTGTAGGTTTCACAGCATTGTCTGAACAAATGGAAGCCGAAAGTTTAACCGATGTACTCAATACTTATTTAACCGAAATGTCCAAAGTAGCCCTTAAGCACGGAGGAACAATCGATAAATTCATCGGTGATAGCGTCATGGTTTTCTTTGGTGACCCTAAATCAAACGGCACAAAACGTGATGCTCTAGCCTGTCTAGCCATGGCAATCGACATGCGCCGTCACATGCAGATTCTGCGTAAAAAATGGATTGAGCAAGGCATTAAAACACCTCTTCAAATTCGAATGGGTATTAATACAGGCTACTGTACAGTCGGCAACTTTGGCACCGAAAGCCGAATGGATTACACCATTATTGGCCAAGAAGTAAACCTTGCCAGTCGCTTAGAAAGTAATGCTGAAGCGGGTGAAATTTTAATCTCTTTTGAAACGTACAACCTTGTCAAAGATAAGATAATGTGTCGCTTAAAAGGAAAAGTAGACATGAAAGGCTTCTCTCAGCCCGTTGCGACCTATCAAGTGATCGACTTCAGAAGAGACCTAGGCTCCAACCCCAGTTTTATTGAACATGATTCAGAAGGTTTCTCTCTGTATTTAGATACTCAGAAAGTAAAAAGCTATGACAAAGATCGTGTTGCAGATGCATTAGAAAGTGCTGCAAAGAAGATACGTAACAAAATTAGCGTTTAACAGCAGAGTAGCCCCAAATTACTCATAACAAAAAACCCAACGCATAGCTGGGCTTTTTTATAAGACTCATTATTCTAAAGAGATCTACTGACGAATGGTTCTAAAGTTAACGGCCTGCTTATTGGCGTTAGAACTGCGCATAGGGTTAATATCCAAACCACCACGACGCACATAACGAGCGTATACAGTCAATGACTCCGGTTGACAGCGTGTCCATATATCCCAAAATGTCCGTTCAACACATTGCTCGTGAAAATCCTGATGCGTTCGCAAAGAGACAATGTACGTTAACAACGATTTTTCATCTATGTGAGCGCCTTTATATTCTATATAAATAGAGCCCCAGTCTGGTTGACCCGTAACCGGACAATTAGACTTCAATAAATGACTGACCAACATGCCCTCAAACTCACCCGCATCAGCGCCAGTAGCAAGAGATAAAACATCCGGATCTAATTCGTACTTATCCATTGAAATTTCAAGATCGTCTATACAGACTGATTTAGGCTCAGCTGGAAAATGATGCTGCAGCGATAAGATGACCACATTCACATTGCCACCCGATGCTGCTGACAAGTCTTTTTCCATACGCTGCTCTACCATTTCTTTATTGGCAAACTTCGTCTGATTGTAGGAGTTTAGGTACAATTTAAAAGACTTTGACTCTATCAAAAAGGGACTAGTGGCTGGTAAGCGAAACTCAGCCATAGCAACTTGAGGAATTCCTTTAACGTTTAACCAAGAAATTTCATAGCCATTCCAAATATCTTCACCATGAAAAGGCAACGAACTACGCTCAATACCAACTGACTTCCAGCTTTCAGCTCGGGAGATTGGAAATAATAATGTCGGGTCGTAACGATCTTTATAATCCGAACTCTTACCTAATGGGTTATTTTCACTGTGTACCGATGCCATAAAATTGCCTGCACTCATTTTTCTTTAATTTGAAGTTTTAATAATTAGCTGCGCATACCCGTGCCGCGCTTTAATAACCAAACGCTGATGCTCGACAGCACTACGATAAAGGCTATTAACATGGCGATTGAAAACACGACATCAACATCCGAAATTCCCAGAATGCCGTAACGAAAACTGTTCACCATATAGAGAATGGGATTCAACTTTGATACATCTTGCCAAAAATCGGGCAATAATGAGATCGAATAAAATACCCCACCCAAATACGTTAACGGCGTAATAATGAACGTAGGAACAATGGTAATATCATCAAATTTAGTGGCAAAGACAGCATTAATAAAACCGCCTAAAGCAAACAAAATCGCCGATAAAATGGTCACAATAATCACCACAGATAAATTATGTAATTGCAGATCAGTAAAATACAGTGAAAGTAACGTTACTATAATTCCTACCATTACACCCCGAACAACACCGCCTATGACATACCCTGCCAAGATTACCGAAGGAAATACGGGCGATACCATTAACTCTTCAATAGAGCGCTGGAACTTATTACCGAAAAAAGAAGAGGATACATTGCCATAAGCATTCGTAATCACACTCATCATGATTAAGCCTGGCACAATGAACGACATATAATCTACGCCGTCCATCTTACCGATACGCGAACCAATAAGATTGCCGAAAATAATAAAATATAAGGTCATCGTGATCGCGGGCGGAAGCAAGGTTTGCTGCCAAATGCGCATAAATCGACGTATTTCTTTGATGACAATCGTACTGAAAGCAACCCACTGAATGGCAAAAACACTGCTCACTACCTGCTTGTCGCCCTGCTCTGCCTTAACATTATTACTCATACTAGACTTCCTTCTTCTGCTGGCTACTACTCTGACGCTGATCACCATGCTGCCCAGTATCTTTATGACCTTGCACAAGATTAACAAATAACTCTTCCAATCGATTCGCTTTCGTTCTCATACTGCGCACTTGAATATTGGCATCAATTAACGCACTGAACACATCGTTCAGGCTTTGCCCCTTGCTCACAGCAACCTCTAAACAACCACCACCAACATTCAACAATTCAAAATCAGTCAACGTGGGCAAGTTATCTAAGTCACCTTCAACGTCCAATATAAAAGTCTCTGTTTTCAGCTGACTTAACAGTTTTCGCACACTGGTATTGGTAACAATTTCCCCATTATTAATAATTGCAATATTTTTACATAGTTGTTCAGCTTCTTCTAAATAATGCGTCGTCAAAATAATCGTAGTGCCTTCTGCGTTCAACTTTTTCATGAACTCCCACATCGAACGACGAAGTTCAATATCTACACCCGCCGTTGGCTCGTCCAAAATAAGGATTTGAGGTTTGTGAATCAACGCTCGAGCAATCATTAAACGTCGCTTCATGCCCCCTGAAAGCATTCTGGAAGTCTCATCACGTTTATCCCACAAGTCTAACGCTTTAAGCAGAACTTCAGCGTGGGCAGCCACTTGCTTAGCCTTTAGGCCGTAGTAACCCGCCTGAGTGATAACAATGTCATACACTTTTTCAAACTGATTAAAATTAAATTCTTGCGGCACGACACCCAAGCACTGCTTCGCCGCAAACGTATCCGTTACCAAATCGTGACCCATGATCGACACACTGCCAGACGTTTTCTGCACTAAAGAAGACACAATGCCTAAAGTTGTCGATTTACCCGCACCGTTTGGTCCTAGCAAGGCAAAAAAATCGCCTCTCTGAACGGTCAAATCAATTCCTTTTAATGCTTTAAAGCCATTTCCATAGACTTTCTCTAGTCCTTGGATGGATAATGCAGCAGTCATATTAAACCTTTATCTAAAACTATTTAAGATAGAACCTTTTAAGATAGTATCAACAGAGTACAAAGAATGAACCAACGGCTCGCCTACCATGTAGAATTATTGAACCAATTAGCAATACAGCTCGCTAAAGTGGAGACGTCAGATCAAGATTACAATCAAGAGAATACTATTCTACAGCAACTTGGCCAGCTGATTGAGTCTTTAAAGGATCCTTCTGAGCAACAGTCTGGTTCAGCCGTATTCGAAGGCCAGCAATGGCTGCACCGTTTTTTAACTCACAACCCAGAATTAGCCGCCGCTATTCATCGCGACCTTTTATGGTTTTTCGGTGGAGACTGCCTCCACTTTATGCCTGATGACGAAATAGAAAAGTACCAATTGTTAGATGACGCGATGGCTGAAGCGATGTTGCGCAATACGCCGTTTAACTATACGTTGTCGCGCGAAGCTATTTTCAAATAGCATAATAAGCCCCACATATCTTATTCAATATCTTTATTAAAGAGTACGAACACGATAATGGGGCTTTTTTATGTTTATTATTGACGCGACACCTAAACAATAGGCATAAAAAAAGCCACTCCAGTTACCTGGAGCGACTTTTAGAATTTGGAGCGGAAAAGGAGACTCGAACTCCCGACCCCAACCTTGGCAAGGTTATGCTCTACCAACTGAGCTATTTCCGCATGAATGATTCAACTGATTCCTCAGCAGAACAACAACTTCACTTGTTATTCTAGGTCTTGTCAATACGTTCTTTCGTGAGAAAGAATGGTATCCCCAAGGGGATTCGAACCCCTGTTACCGCCGTGAAAGGGCGGTGTCCTAGGCCTCTAGACGATGGGGACACACCGTTTGAGTGATGTGCATTCTACACATCAAATTTCGATTTGCAACATTTTTCTTTGCAAATCAATAACTTAACTTTAGCCTAGTAAAGATAAATTATTTGGAGCGGAAAAGGAGACTCGAACTCCCGACCCCAACCTTGGCAAGGTTATGCTCTACCAACTGAGCTATTTCCGCAACAATACATGTTTTAACTGATCTCTCAGTGGCGACAGAACTTTAGCTTCCTAAAGTAGAGCATCCTATTCACCTATACTCTTCCGGCTAGCTTCGCTATCGAAAAACAAACTTGTTTTTCCCAACTGAGCTATTTCCGCATCACACATCAATTAACCACGTACTGATACCGATCTTTCCGAAGAAGGATGGTATCCCCAAGGGGATTCGAACCCCTGTTACCGCCGTGAAAGGGCGGTGTCCTAGGCCTCTAGACGATGGGGACGTCTTGCTAATCAACGGCGCGCATTCTATGAAGGATACGCATTTGAGTCAACACTTTTTTAAAAACTAAGAGCATTTAATTTGTTTAGCTCGTTATTTAACCAAAGCAGATACTATCAACAAAACCAATGACTTAACCCAATTAATCCAATGAAGCCAGTACCGCTTTCAGTGTTTCTCTAAGCTGTATCATTTGCTGGGCATCGGCATCAGCTTGTCAAAGTAACGCCTGCGGGATAGGCCTTGCGGCTTCTCTTAGCGCTATGCCTTTCGGTGTTAAACTTACCATCACAATACGCTCATCTTTTTCGCTTCGCTTTCTGCTGAGCAACCCCTTACTCTCCATACGCTTCAATAAGGGCGTGACAGTGCCGGTATCAAGTTTTAGCTTCTCAGTTAACTGACTCACCGCTAACCTGCCCTGCTTGCTCTCTAGTTTACCCTCTGGCTTACCCTCTGGCTTACCCTCTAAGCCTTGCCACATTACAAGCATGACCAAGTATTGAGGATACGTTAAACCTAAAGGCTTTAATAAAGGCGTG
>JBNMPQ010000162.1:0-6789 GCA_051276935.1 Oleispira sp.
AAAGAAATTCAAAGAACGGTTCGTAATTTTGTTGATAACGAAATTAATCCCTATGTGGACCAGTGGGAAAAAGACGGAATATTTCCAGCCAAAGAATTGTTTAAGAAAATGGGCGACTTGGGTCTGTTAGGAATCTCTAAGCCTGAATCAGCGGGTGGTATGGGTTTAGACTTTTCTTATGAAATGGCGGCGGCAGAAGAGTTTGGTGGCATTACCTGTGGTGGTGTTCCAATGGCTATTGGTGTGCAGACCTCTATGGCGACACCTGCGCTGGCACGTTTTGGTAGTGATTATATTAAAGATACGTTCTTAGCGCCTGCGGTTGCTGGTGATATGGTTGCGTGTATTGGTGTGAGTGAGCCAGGGGCGGGTTCTGATGTTGCAGCGATTAAAACGACGGCCGTAAAAGAGGGCGATGATTACATCATCAACGGTACAAAAATGTGGATCACCAACTCCACACAAGCCGATTTTATTTGCTTGCTCGCCAATACTTCAGACGATAAAGCGCATAAAAATAAATCATTGATCGTTGTGCCTATGGAGACTGTAGGCATCAGTTTCTCAGAAAAACTCGACAAATTGGGCATGCGTTCATCTGATACCGCGCAGGTATTTTTTGACAACGTTCGGGTGCCGCAAAAAAATCTAATTGGTAGCGAAGGCGCCGGCTTCATAATGCAAATGATGCAGTTTCAAGAAGAGCGTATATACGTTGCTGCAATATCGTTGAAGTCGATGGAAATCTGTGTGAATAGTACGATTGAATATTGTCGAGAGCGTGAAACATTTGGTCAGCCGTTGATTAATAACCAGGTCATTCATTTCCGTATGGCCGAATTGCAAACTGAAATTGAAGCATTGCGTTGTATGGTCTATCAAGCTTGTGAAGGCTATTTAAATAAAGAAGATATGACACGTCTTGCGTCTATGGCTAAATTGAAATCTGGCCGTCTAGCCCGCGAAGTCGCCGATAGTTGCTTACAGTATTGGGGTGGTATGGGCTTTATGTGGGATAACGTTGTATCGCGCTTTTATCGTGATAATCGTTTGGCTTCAATTGGTGGTGGTGCGGATGAAATTATGATCGGTATTATTTGTAAATACATGGATATCTTACCTAAGAAGCGTAAATAGCTTTAAGAAAATAAAGATAACTTAGTCGACATTATTTAAGTCGCCAGTCGTTAAGCGGATAGACGTTGAGATTTTAAGATGAGCCAACAAGAATTTGAAACACTGGTAATACAAGACCAAAAGCCTGTATTACGCGTTATGCTAAATCGCCCGGCTCTGGCTAATGCCATGAACCTTACAATGGTGAATGAGCTAATGGCAGTGATGGTGAAAGTTGAACAAGAAGGCTACCGCGTATTAATTATCAATGGCGGTAATGGTAACTTCTGCGCGGGTGGAGATATTAAAGATATGCAATCGGCGAGTGCTGATAAGCAAGCTTTAGTTGAACTCAATCGTGCTTTTGGTTACATGATCACTAAAGCGAACCATTTACCCGCAGCGGTTATTTGTGCTTTAGAAGGCGCGGTACTCGGTGGTGGTTTTGGTTTAGCGTGTGTTTCTGATCTGGCGATAGCCGTTGAGAAAACTCAGTTTGGTTTGCCTGAAACTTCGTTAGGAATTATTCCTGCGCAAATTGCTCCGTTTGTCGTGCAGCGTATTGGTTTAACTCAAACCCGTCGCTTGGCATTATTTGGCACTCGTATTAAAGCTCAAGAAGCGATGAATCTTGGTTTGATTCATCAGGTTGTAGGCAATAACGAGCAGCTTGAAGAGGCTATCACGAAAGCAGTGAAGCTTGCGCTTAAATGTGCTCCACACGCATCTCAGGTTACTAAAGCCTTGATCCACCGTGTTAATAAACAAGATCTTGATTCGTTACTCGATCAAGCCTCTATAGATTTTGCTGATGCCGTGATGGGGGAGGGTCGTGAAGGGGGTGCTGCTTTTATGCAAAAACGTCTACCAGCTTGGGTTGATGTTTCATTAGAAACGCCTACTGCGCCCGCAGAAAAGGAGAACGTATAATGCCTGTTGAAAAAACACGTTCAAATAAAGGCTTTAATAAAGTTTTAGTTGCTAACCGTGGCGAAATTGCAGTGCGCGTTATCCGCTCTGCGCACTCTTTAGGTTATCGCACCGTTGCTGTCTTTTCTGAAGCCGATGCGAATGCACCTCACGTCAGTATGGCCGACGAAGCCGTTTGTATTGGCGCTTCCCCTGTAAATGAAAGTTATTTAGTCGCGGACAAATTAATTGCAGCCGCGAAGAAAACGGGCGCAGATGCGATTCATCCAGGTTATGGGTTTTTATCTGAAAACTCAGCATTCGCCCAAGCCTGTGTCGATGCCAATATTACTTTTATTGGACCTTGCCCAGATGCGATTGATTTAATGGGCAGTAAGCGCCATTCAAAAATCGCCATGATCGCTGCCGGTGTTCCGTGTATTCCTGGGTATGAAGGCGCGGATCAATCGGATGAGGTATTAAGAAATGCCGCCATCGAAATCGGTATGCCAGTGATGCTAAAAGCCAGCGCTGGTGGTGGTGGACGTGGCATGCGTTTAGTGACCGATGAAAATGATCTTGATGAATTGATTAAATCAGCTCGCTCGGAAGCACTGAATGCGTTTGGTAGCGGCGAACTGATTATTGAAAAAGCGATAATGCAGCCGCGTCATATTGAGATTCAAGTCTTTGCCGATCGTTACGGTAATACGGTTTACCTGGGCGAGCGAGATTGTTCAGTACAGCGTCGTCATCAGAAAGTCGTTGAAGAAGCGCCTTCGCCTTTTGTTAATTCAGAAATGCGTAAGGCGATGGGTGAAGCTGCGGTTAATGCAGCGAAATCTTGTCATTACGTCGGTGCAGGTACGGTTGAGTTTTTAGCGGATAGTGAGGGTGATTTCTACTTTTTAGAAATGAATACTCGCTTGCAGGTTGAACACCCAGTGACTGAGTTAATCACGGGATTAGATTTGGTTGCGATGCAATTGCGAGTAGCGGCTGGCGATAAACTTAGCATCAGCCAAGAAGAGGTAACGTTAACAGGTCACGCGATGGAAGTGCGTTTATACGCTGAAGATCCGGGTTCGAATTTTATTCCACAAACCGGTTTATTAAACTTATGGCAGCCTGCTTTTGGCGAGGGCATTCGTATTGATTCAGGCATTAAATCGGGGGTTCAGCAAGGCCAAACGATTAGCCCGTTTTATGATCCTATGCTGGCAAAAATTATTGCTTATGGTGAAAACCGTGAAGAAGCGCGTCGCCGTTTAGTATTAGCGGTTGAAGACAGTAAACTATTAGGTATTAAAGATAATCGCGCATTCTTAGCGTCTATCTTACGTAATGATACCTTCATTCAAGGCGAAGCGACGACCGCATTTATTAGTGACGATTTTAGCCAAGATCCGAGCTTGCAGCCATTGCAAGCTAAAGAAACAGAAGTGGCTTTGGCCGCCTCTATTTTATGCGCAGTAAACTCAAATATGCATTCTGGAACGGGTTGGCAGAATAATAAAATAGGCAGTCGTATTACGACGTTGTCTTGTGAAGATGACATTTTTGAACTTGCATTAACGACTATTAATAATACGATCACCGTTGATTTTTTGTCTGCAGACGTCCACGAAGAAAATACTCTGCATACAATTAAAATAATAGAGCAATCTGAAAATTCTTTAAAGTATCTGCATAAAGAGATCGTTCGTACTGTTGTTTACAGTCAGACAAAAGGTGAAGGTGAAACGTTAGGCTTTAATCAAGTCCACTTGGCAGCCTCTTATGGTAATTTAACCTTTACCGACATAAGCCTGCAGTCTACCAAGAAAAACAAAGCGGCATCCGATCAGGTATTAGCGTCGATGGACGGCGGTATGGTTGATGTGATGGTGAAGGTGGGTGATGTTGTAAACGTTGGCCAGACGTTAGCCGTATTAGAAGCGATGAAGATGGAGCACCCGTTGAAAGCAAGTATGGCAGGTACGATTGCAGAAGTATTAGTACAAGCGGGTGATCAAGTTAAAGGTCGTCAGAAATTGATTCAAATTATGGCTGCAGCAGCTGAATAATTTATCGTAAAGATATTGAGTATTAAGGAATTTATTATGAGTTCATTGAAAAATAAAACCATTATCATTACTGGCGCTAGCCGTGGCATCGGTCGTGAAGTTGCTTTAGCGTGTGCGGCTGAAGGCGCGAACATTGTGATCGCGGCTAAGTCTGATCAGCCTCATCCAAAGTTGGATGGCACTATTCATTCCGTTGTTAAAGAAGTTGAAGAGGCTGGTGGTAGAGGCTTAGCGGTTAAAGTTGATGTACGCAGTGAAGAAGACATTGATAACCTAATTGCTAAAACAGTCGAAAAATTTGGCGGTATCGATGCCATTATTAATAACGCCGGTGCAATCGCTTTAGCGGGGGTTGAATCAACACCCTTGAAGAAACTTGATTTAATGATGCAGGTAAATTTTCGCGCTGTTTTCTTGTTAAGTCAAAAAGCATTACCGTATCTTAAAAAATCAGAAAACGGCCACATTTTAAGTTTCTCTCCACCCTTAGATTTGGATCGCCGCTGGATGCGTAATCACTCGCCATACACCTTAACTAAATATGGTATGTCGATGTTGACGATGGGTATGTCGGATGAATTTAAGCGTTATGGCATAGCCGTAAACGCGCTCTGGCCACGCACGGTTATTCATACCGCGGCAACGTCTTTTGGTGGTAAGCAATCATTCGATCGTGCTCGTGCCCCTAAGATAATGGCCGATGCGGCGTTTGCACTTTTGAAAACTGAAAACCGTGCGATCACCGGGCAGTTATTAATTGATGAAGATTTCTTGCGTACCCAAGGCGTTGAAAATTTTGAACAGTACCGTGCCAATCCTGAAAGCGATAAAACTGACTTGATGCCTGATTTGTTTGTTCAAGAAGCGGGTGCTTATGTACGTGGGACAGTGGCTCCACTTGCGGGTTTGGCTAACGAATAACAAAAAGGATCTATGATGTCTTTAATGAGTTTACGTAACGAAGGTAATGTTGCAATTATTTCTATGGATAAGGGCAAGAATGCTAATAACTTAGAATTCGCCCATCAGCTTTTAGGCTTACTCAAACAGGTTGAAGAAAAGAAAGCGAATAAAGCGCTTATTATTACTTCGAGTGATGAAAAAAATTGGAGCCAAGGCATTGATGTACCTTGGATGATGGTCAGCATTCAAACGGGTAAACACGATGATGTAAAAGAATTTTTACATACTATGGATGCGTGTTACACAAAAATGATGCAATACCCAATGCCCATTATTGCGGCGATTAATGGCCATGTTTTTGGCAATGGCTGTATTATTGCTTGCGCGTGTGACTTTCGATTTATGCGCTCGGATCGTGGTTTCTTCTGTTTCCCTGAAGTTGATATGAGTATCCCGTTTCTGCCAGGTTTAATTGACGTGGTCTTAAAAGCGGTTCCCATGTATCGCTTTAATGAAATGATGCTTTCAGGGCGCCGTTTATCCGCAGAAGAATTAAAAGAAGATAAGGTGATTGATCAAACATTTGAAGGTGCTGATGCTTTATTTGAAGGCGCTTTAACTTATGCAAAAACGTTTACTAAAGGACGCGCTATTTTTGCTGAACACAAACGTCGATTACACAAACCTGTGATCAATGCCTTGGCAGAAAAGAATCCGTCTGTGATTGAATCAATGAAAATTCTATTGTAGTTATTTTATGCCTTGCCAACGTGTATTAATATCATTTTTCTTTTTTAAGAAAGAGGAATGATAATTTCATAGCGAACGCCAACAGGTGAGTTCACTAGTTGTATTTGGCCTTTGTACGTATTGTTTATCGTATTGTTGATAATACTTAACCCTAAACCTACTTTTCCACGCGCTCTTTGTGTTGAAAAAAAAGGTTCGAAAACAGACAGTCTTTCTTCTTCACATATACCAATACCATTATCTTGGTAGTTTATAATAAGTGTTTCTTTATTTTGACTTGCATGAATACCAATAGAGCCCGATGTTAAGTTTTTGAATCCGTGTTCTATTGAGTTATCGACTAGCTGAGACAGTACTTGCCAGAGTGCGTTTTTAGAGTGGCAATGTGTCTCTGCTTCTACTTCAAAACTGAAAGTATGTGAGCCCAGTTTCGACAGAATACTATCGCTAAAATCCTGTAAAAGTTCCTCAACTAAAAATTGACTTTTATTACTGTCAGAAAAACATATATCGATCTCTCTAAATTGATCGATCAATACTGCTGTTTTCTTTAAGCTTCGCTCGGTTAATATGACGGATTCTTTCATGTCTTTTAAATCTTTCAGTGCGACTTCTTTACTCAGTTTATTATTGTTAATCGCAGTCAAAAAATTATTAATGATGTCATGAGTAAAGCTACTCGATGTGGTCGCAATGCCGATCGGTGTGTTTATTTCGTGAGCAAAGCCGGCTAAAATTTTTTTTGTAGTGTTCGTTTTTTCATCTTTTAATAATTGTGAATTATCCAGTGCTTGTTGCACTAATACATAGGAAAGTTCTTGATTCGTTTTCATGAGTTGCTGGTTGCGCTCATCGACAGTTTGGCTTAACAAGGCATTTGCGGTAACGAGGTTCTTACGCGAAAGATCATTTTCAAAGACAATTGCCGCCAGGTTTGCACTGGTTTCAATAAACTGAATATCTTCTTCAAGTGGGCTTCTCGGTTCAGTGTAATACATGGCAAAGGTGCCAAATACTTTACCTGCGGTTCCCATGATCGGTTCAG
>JBNMPQ010000163.1:0-6784 GCA_051276935.1 Oleispira sp.
TGTCGCAGATTTACTGGTTGACCAAGTCGAATTTGCGGATGTTATTTTAATTAGCAAGACCGATTTAGTCGATGTAGCAACTCTAGAGCAACTAACGGCTATTCTAAAAACACTCAATACATCAGCTACTATTATCCCAATTCAGAATGGAGAGGTTAAGCTCGGTAATGTATTGAATACTGGCCTATTTGATTTTGCAAAAGCCCGACAAGCCCCTGGATGGTTAAAAGAAATGCGAGGCGAGCATGTGCCTGAAACAGAAGAGTACGGTATCGGCAGCTTTAGTTATATGGCAAGAAAGCCTTTCCACCCAGAAAAATTCTACCACTTTCTCCACAATACTCGGGAATATGGAAAATTAATCCGTTCGAAAGGTTATTTTTGGTTAGCGACTCGACCGGAATTTTCTGGCCAATGGAGTCAGGCGGGTGGCATTGCTCGCTACGGTTTTGGCGGTATGTTCTGGAAATCTGTACCCAAAGAAAATTGGCCGACGGATGAAGCTTATATGGAATCAATTCAAAAGAATTGGGTAGAACCCTTTGGTGATATGCGGCAGGAATTAGTTTTTATTGGCCAAGGTTTGGATAAAAATAAGGTCATAGCCGCATTGGATAGCTGTTTATTATCCGAAGAAGAATTACTCCAGGGCAAGCAGTTTTGGCGAACGCTACCTGACCCATTCCCCGTATGGGAAGAAAACGATGCTGCTTAATTCACTACCGATACTTAACAGTAATGTTGACTGCCCTACTTTTAAAGTGGGGCACGAACCTTCTGTACTGACATCAATTTATGATGATCAGACTAATATGGCTATTTGGCAACGCCAACATCAGAAAGTACTTGATCTGTATGCTCAAGAATGGATTAAGCAACATCACTCTCATACCCCTCGTCTCATATTATCGGCAGATAAAACATTAGATCAGTTAGATGGATTGCTACCCGATCTTGATTATAAAGAAGAGTTTAAACAAGATGTCGCACTCTTGGTTGATATGTTTTCCTGTTTATTCGACGCTAAAGAAATCGGCTTACGTATATCGCCTTTAACGAAAGCCATGTGTCCGAAATTCCATGTCGATAATATCCCTTGCCGTTTAATAACAAGCTATGGTGGGATAGGAACCGAGTGGTTATTAGAAGAAAATGTTAATCGTAATTATTTGGGAAGAGGTGCTAAAGGCTTGCCCGATCATCAATCGGGCATTCTTCAAGGTGATAAAACAATTCAACAAGTAGCTTCACAAGAAGTTGCTTTATTAAAAGGAAGCGGCTGGATAGGCAACGAAATGTATGGGCTCGTACATCGCTCCCCGGCTTTATCTCCTGGGCAAACACGCCTGTTACTCACTTTGGATTTTTCTTAACAGCCCCTCTAAAATGTATTTTTTAGAAATGATCTTAATGACCTAAAAGCGTAGGCGATATGAATCAGTTAAATAAAAATATTGAACGTGCTGAAAAACACTGCCGAGACAAGGGAGAGCGATTAACCCAAAAGCGTAAACTAGTACTACTCGCCCTATTAGATTCACAAAAAGCGATGTCTGCCTACGGGCTTGTCGAATACTGTAAGCAACATTTTGACGAAACAGTCTCCGCCATCTCTGTTTATCGAATACTTGATTTTTTACAAGGGCAAGGATTGGCTCATAAATTGAGATTGGCAAACAAATTTGTAGCTTGTTCCCACGTTGTATGTCGATATAAGCACCAGATATCACAATTTTTAATTTGCGATCAATGCCAAGGTGTTGAAGAAATTAATATTGACCCATTAGCACTAGAAGGCTTGAAAACGGTGATTAAAAAAACAGGCTTTCACCTAAGCAGCCCACAGCTAGAAATAAACGGTATCTGTGACACATTTTTTTCAGCAGAAAACCCGAAAGATACAAACAAGAAAATTTAAATGAAAAATTCTATAACATTAGCTTCGCAGTTTTTTTAATCGTATTTACTCTTTTTCCTATTTGCATATATGCCCACCCACACAATTGGATTGACCTAAAAACTGAATTCATACTCGATGATAAAGGTCAAGTTAGAGAATTGCTAGGGTATTGGAAATTTGATGTTTATTATTCAACAATAAGACTGGCAGATATCAAAAATGGTCATGGCAATCAAGAGCAAGGCTTACGTAAAATGGCTAAAGAAATGACCAAGAATCTAAAGAACTATCATTATTTTTCAGAACTAAAAGTTGAAAACCGATTAATTAAACTGACTAAGCACTTTAGTATGGTCAACCCACTCGATGTCAAAGGTAAAGCTCTTTCACTACGCGTTTTTGACCCCACCTATTACATTGATATGAGACATCAAAAGCCATCGCAAATACTCATACACAACAACAAGGGTGAAAAATGCTCTATTTATATCGAAACACCTAAACCTTCTGCAGAAATCATTGAGTATGCAACTACCCTTGACCGCACCCAAAAAAACACCAAGGGGCTGGGCAACTATTTTGCTGAACAATTACTGCTCAGTTGCCTTTAGGCTTACAGAGGAATTTAATACATGATCTTAGAAAGTCAACAGACCTATCGCCTCCTTCAATGGTCTTTTATTATTATTTTACTTGGGCTTGGAATTCCTCTTTACACTTATTGGCATGACACTATTACCCAAATGATCGAGCGGCAAAAAATGTTTCATGATTCACTGGCAATTCATATTAACTCGATTTCTCAAGACCCTTTTCATCACGGTTTAATGTTGATCACTTTAAGCTTTGCTTACGGTGTCTTTCACGCCATTGGCCCAAGCCATGGAAAAACCATTATTATTGTTTACCTTAGCTCCCATAAAGAAAGCTTACATAGAGGCGCTCTTATTTCATTATTGGCTGCTTTATTACAGGCAGTCATTGCCATATTTATAGTCGTCATTTTATCTAATATTCTCAATATTAAATTTTCCAAAGTAAACACTTATGCAGATGATGTTACTTTGGTGAGCTACCTTTTGGTGATAGCTTTGGGCGCTTTTTTATTTTTAGTTGCATTATCAAAACAATGGAAGCAACTTCGCCAGAAATCCCGTAACAATCACTCTCATCTTGAAAAGCAAGGTCTGCAGGATCATCATCAACACGATCACAAACACGAAACTCATCATCACGATAATCATTCATGCTGTGGTGGCAAACATGCTCATCAAAGCAAACCAAAAGAATCATGGCTACAGAGTGCGAGTGTAATTATATCTATGGGCGTTCGTCCCTGCGCTGGTGCCATAGTCGTACTGATTTATACTCATCTTGTCGGCGTTTTTTATTATGGCGTGATCGCAACCTTGGTAATGGGTCTGGGCACTGGTCTTTCTGTGGCCGGTATAGCACTCGGCACACAGCTAGCACGCAACTGGTTTAAAGAATTTGCAAAATCCGATAATAGCCAATCTCCATTTCATTTTAATATTGGAGTTTGGTTAAGGATGGCTGGGGGGTGCTCATTATTTTTTTACTGGGTTTAAGCCTGTTTCAAGAGGCAATGAAGATGAGCAGTGGGCACCCCCTATTGTAAATTTCTAAGTTAGTTTTAATTTGAAGCAACAACTCTTTCAATAGACACTTACTTATGTTCAATACTGTTCAAATAGTTATTACTTTAACAATACAATATCTTTCAACTAAAGAGGCTAAAAATGTCAACTAAAACCCCTGTTACTGTACTCACTGGTTTTCTTGGTAGTGGTAAAACAACATTACTTAATCGCATTTTGTCAGAAGAACATGGTCTCCGTATCGCCGTGATTGAAAATGAATTCGGCGAAATTGGTATTGATCAAGACTTGGTTATCAATGCCGATGAAGAAGTCTTCGAAATGAATAATGGTTGTATTTGTTGTACTGTACGAGGCGATTTAATTCGTATCTTGGGTGATCTAGCCGAACGTAAAGATAAATTCGACCGCGTCATTTTAGAAACAACCGGCATGGCAGATCCAGGCCCCGTCGCCCAAACGTTTTTTGTGGATCAAAATATTAGCGAACAATATGAGCTTGATGGAATTATCACCCTGGTGGATGCGAAGCATGTCAATGCACATCTGGATGACAGCACTGATGAAGTGCTGGCACAAGTCGCTTTCGCGGATCGGATTATCATTAACAAGGCTGATCTAATTGCTGAAGACGAAATGCTCAGTTTAAAAAGACGCTTACAAGAAATTAATCGGATGGCTGGCTTCTATTCTGCCACCATGGCCAATGCCCCTATTGCCGAGCTGCTGGATATAGGTGGCTTTAATCTTGAGCGTGCAGTGGAGATGAAACCCAACTTCCTTGAACCAGAATACCCTTTCGAATGGGGAGGTATCTGGCAGTTACCTGCTGGAGAATATCGTTTTCAACTAGCTAATGGCCCAGATCCAGATATGGCTTTTCTTATGTCTGACATTAATGAGGCCTCTGAAGAAGCAGTGCTAGCCTTAGCCGAGACTGTATTTGTTGAATTTTCCAAAACAGCCGAACCGCTTTCCCATGAGCAAAAGCTTGCCCAAATTGGACAGTGTTATCAACTCCAACTTGAGGGACGAGAATACTATGAATTCAATTTCGTAATAGAAGCCATTAGCGCCGACAAAAAACCCCCTAAAAACATAGCAATTTTCTCTCAGCACACTCCGGAAGAGTTCGATTTAAAATTGTTGAATCAGGACGATACTGAATACACCCCTATATCAGAACATTATTTTAATGCAGAACATGAGCATGATGATGCAGTGTCATCCGTTGCAATTGAGTTATCAGGCTTGTTTGATTTCCCAAGAATAAATACATGGCTTGATATGTTTCTGCAAGAGAAAGGGCCTGACATTTATCGCATGAAAGGTGTAGTCGGTGTGAAGGGAGAAAGCAATAAAATAGTATTCCAAGGGGTACATATGATGCTTAGCAGTCAAGCGGGTAAACCTTGGGGCGACGAACAGCCAGTAAACCGAATGGTGTTTATCGGAAAGGATCTTGACGAAGGCTATATCGAACGCTCACTGAAGACGTGTTTATATTAATTGTAGCTTTAAATAATACGAAAGAGTTAACTAAATGAAAGATATTAAAAATATTTTCCGCAATCTCGAAAAGAAATTAAAACAATCAAGTTGGTTTGAGGGTGAGTGGGAAATATATAATCGTGGCGCTTATCCGCAGTTTTATAAAACGAATTGGCACAATCAAAATCAAGGAGGTATTCATTTTGAAATATATATTGAAGCGCCTCAGATTAAAGGGAAAGCCTTCCCCGTTTGCATGCATGCAGAAGAAGATTGCCCATCTCAATCTGAATTTATTCAAAAACTCCTAGCGTTAGAAAGTGATCGTATAAAAAGTTTGAAAGGGTATCAAACGGACGGTAAAGGCTACAGTATTTACCAACGAACGTTACCCCTCAATTTTAAAAATCTGGAACAGCGACTTTTTAAGAGTTCAACCGTCTTCGACAACTTGAAAGTGGTGTTGAGCAGACATTGCGCAAACCGCAATAGGGCAGGAGTATGATGATATTTTTAATGATTAAAATGTGTGAAAAATAAAATAACACCTCTATTTTTTTGAGCTCTGAATCAGCGAAGGAAAGCTAACTCAGAGATCCCTATTAATGTGACACTACACCACCATATGATTCAAAAGCGTTGCGAAAAAGTGCTGACCTTATCCACAGATTCTTCTGAAACTCTTTACTTATAGGCCCTATTTATTATGTCTTCCCAGAAAATCAACGATGCCACCACTATCCCGGTGAGCGCGCAAACAATAGTGGATAGCGCAAGCAATACGATAACAACTGAAAGCCAAACTGACCTAGACGTGCAAATAACGATTGATTCAAGTTCGACAGCGGGATTATTTGATCTAAGCCAATTAGAATCACTCGTGGGAGCAGGCGGGCCGGTTATTGCCATTTTGATGCTGATATCTATCGCTGCTGTCGCTGTCTTTTTACTGAAATCTTGGCAATTTTCTTGGATGGGCATAAGCCGCTATAAAAGGATTCATGTAGCACTGAGTTGTTGGCACAGTCAAAAAAGTGATGAGGCTCTAAGTGCACTGAGTAAAACCCGCAACCCCATTGCCCGTGTACTTGAAACCGCTATGCGCTTAAAAACTAATCATAGCGATGATGCCATCGCCCGAGAGGAAACCACCCGCATTGCCAAACGTGAACTCGCTAAGATGCGCTCTCATTTAAAAATACTGGAAGTTATTGCGACCTTAAGCCCGTTATTAGGTTTATTAGGCACGGTACTTGGAATGATCGAAGCATTTCAAAAACTACAGGGCGCAGGCTCAACGATTGACCCCGCCATACTTTCTGGTGGCATCTGGGAAGCCTTATTAACAACGGCTGCTGGGCTTGTTGTCGCTATTCCAGCGGTTGTTGCTTTGAACTGGCTCGAACAACGTATTGAACGCTTTAAGCAGGTGATGGAAGATACGATGACGCAAGTGTTTACCTCGGTAGCGCAGCCCACTACCACTTCTCATCATGCTGAACAGCGGTCTCTCGCCAAACAAGAAAACCAACCAAAAAAACACGTAGTAAGTTTAGCGAGCTGATGACTGATTAACATTATGGAACCTTTCATCACGAATGGAGCTTTTTAACACCATGGTACTTTCCGAAAAACCAAAACAGCGTAATTTAATTAGCCTGACCCCACTGATTGATGTGGTCTTTATTCTATTGGTTTTCTTTATGCTGACTTCCAGCTTTGTCGAATGGAAATTTATTGATTTAGGTATTGGAGAAGCAAACGCTTTACCTCT
>JBNMPQ010000164.1:0-6718 GCA_051276935.1 Oleispira sp.
GTAGATACGGCTATCTCTTCAATGTCTATGACCTATGGTCATACTGCAACAGAATCTGTTGTAGCGGCATTGAAAGGCACGGGTCGTGATACTAATATCGACTTGTTGTTGCTAGAAGAAATTGCGGCTTACTTCCGTGTTATACGAAAGAAATACGCTAAATTTGAAGGCGCACTGCGTGGTACAGATTCTCGTATCCTAGTCGCTCAAGTTCCTGGTGGCATGTTAACTAACATGGAAAACCAGTTGAAAGAACAAGGCGCTTCTGACAAGTTTGATGAAGTTTTAGCTGAGATCCCGCGTGTACGTAAGGATCTAGGTTACATTCCTCTTGTAACACCAACCTCTCAAATCGTAGGTACTCAAGCAGTACTTAACGTATTGACGGGCGAGCGTTATAAGTCAATCTCGAAAGAAACCCAAGGTATCTTGAAAGGCGAATACGGTGCAGCTCCTTCAGCAATGAATGCTGAGCTACAAGCTCGTGTATTAGACGGTGCTGAAGTGATCACGTGTCGCCCAGCCGATTTGATTGAAAACGAAATGGATCAAATCATTGCTGACGTTGACAAACTTGCCGCTGATAAAGGCTTTAAGCTTGCAGCTGACAAGATTGATGACGCATTGACGTATGCTTTGTTCCCTCAGGTTGCTCCAAAGTTCTTGGAAAATCGTGGTAACCCTGACGCATTCGAACCTGCGCCTAAAGATAAAGAAGATACATTCACAGTAACGGTTGATGGTAACGAATACGTTGTTAAAGTTGACGACGACGGTGAAGTTACAGAATTAGCTCCTGTTAATGGCGCACCACTTCACATGGGCGGCGGTGCAGCCCCTGTAGCAGCTGCTGCTGGTCCAGTGGGTGGTGGTGAACCTCAGAAAGCTCCACTTGCTGGTAACATCTGGAAAGTTCTTGTTCAGCCTGGCCAAGTAGTTGCTGAAGGGGATGTTGTTATCATTCTTGAAGCAATGAAAATGGAAACTGAGATTCGTGCACCTAAAGCAGGCACCATTGGTAGTGTATCTACCAATGAAGGCGCTACTGTTAAGGTTGGCGACACTCTGTATACCATCGCTTAAGGAACTGACAAATGGAAAGCTTAATTAATCTTTGGCAGGATACTGGTTTTTACCAGATGACCGTTGGCCAATTTGCGATGATATCCATCGGTTGCTTATTGCTATTTTTAGCAATACATCCGAAGTTTCAATTTGAGCCTTTGCTTTTATTGCCAATCGCAATCGGTACTATCTTTGTAAATATTCCAGGTGCTGATTTTTATGCACCTGCTGTATATGCTGCGGATGGTCACCTCGATAGTCCTGCAGGTTTGCTGTATTACATTTACCATGCTGGCATCGAAACGGGTTTATTCCCTTTGATGATCTTTATGGGTGTAGGCGCGATGACAGATTTTGGTCCGTTATTAGCAAATCCTAAAACCTTATTGCTAGGGGCAGCTGCTCAGTTCGGTATCTTTGGTACGGTAGCGGGTGCGGTATTAGCAACGGATGCAGGCTACATGGATTTCACTCTCCAGCAAGCCGCAGCGATTGGTATTATCGGTGGTGCTGATGGCCCAACGTCGATCTTTATCGCTTCTAAGCTAGCCCCTGAATTATTAGGTGCTATTGCGGTAGCCGCTTATTCATACATGGCTTTGGTTCCTATGATCCAGCCGCCCATTATGAAGCTATTTACCAATGTAGAAGAACGTAAGATCGTTATGGTTCAGGCGCGTGAAGTGAGCCAAGCTGAAAAGATTATGTTCCCCATCGTAGTGCTGGTATTGGTAGCATTATGTCTACCTTCAGCAGCACCGCTATTAGGCATGTTCTGCTTCGGTAACTTGATGAAAGAATCGGGTGTAGTAGATCGTTTAAGCGATACTGTGCAAAATGCTTTGATCAATATTGTCACTATTTTCTTGGGCCTAGGTGTTGGTTCTAAGATGAGTGCAGACTCTTTTCTAAACTTTGATACGCTAAGTATCTTGATTCTAGGTTTGACTGCATTCTGTGTCGGTACTGCAGCAGGTGTCTTGATGGCTAAAGGTATGAACTTAGTTGTTAAAGACAAGGTGAATCCTTTGATCGGTTCAGCGGGTGTTTCCGCGGTACCCATGGCGGCACGCGTATCGAACAAGGTTGGCCTTGAAGCTAACGGTCAGAACTTCTTATTAATGCATGCAATGGGTCCAAACGTTGCAGGTGTTATTGGTTCTGCTGTAGCAGCAGGTGTGATGATCAGTTTCTTAAGTTAATCGCTTGAACTGAATTATCGCAAATAAAAAAGCCGGTCTCATGGAAACATGAAGACCGGTTTTTTTATGCCTATAGTTTGAGCAAAGGCTATATTTAAAAATGCGACTGAAAAATTCAACACTAGCTACGAATAGCAAGATCATTATGTAAATCTATGTAGTTTTAATCAGCATAAGTAGGTAAGATTGCGACATCTTGTGGGTTTAAGGTAAGTTTTGGTTAACAGTGCTGACTAAATGCTGAATTAATTAACCAATAATGGAATGGAAGTATGGTTAATAAAATATCACGTCGTTTTTGTGTGGGAAGAAGTTTAGCGTGGATCGTTATTATAGCGCTGTCAGCTGTCTTAATACTTGCCACGAGTGGTGCACAACATTTAACGTTTACGACTGATTTTCGCAGTTACTTTAGTTCAGAAAATCCTCAATTACGTGCTTTTGAACAGTTGGAAGCCGATTTCAATAAACAGGATACGCTTGTTTTTCTCGTAGAGATGGAAGACGAACAAAGCTCTGTCCTTAATCCACACGGATTAGGCTTTCTAAAAGCGTTAACTCGCAGTGCTTGGCAAATACCTTTTGCCAGACGAGTAGATTCACTCATTAATTACCAACGTATTGAATCAACTGAAGACGAGCTCATCGTTAATGATCTTGTTCCCGCTGACACTAAAATAACCAATAACGATATTGCTCAACTATCTCAATATATTCAACAGCAGCCGCGTTTACTAAATAATTTCATCAGTGCCGACGAATCTCTAGCGCTCGTAGTTGTCAGCTTAGCGTTGCCAGACGGTGACGAGCAGGCTACAAAAATGCTAGTGGCTGATGCTAAGGCTCGCTTAGAGGATCTTAATCACGAAGGCATTAGCATTAAGTTGTTTGGCAGTACGATTATCAATTTGGCATTGGCTGAGGCGGTCGAAAGAGATATAGCGCTACTAATACCTCTAAGTTATCTCATTATTTTTTCTGCGATCTTTTTTTTAACACGTTCACTTGCCGGAACTTTATTAGCATTATTGATGACTCTGTTGAGTGTTTCTAGTGTATTCGGTGTATTTGGTTGGATGGGCATGCCGCTAACCCCTGTAGTGGGAGCGGTTCCTTCAATGATTATGATTATTGTCATAGCCGATTGTATGCACATTCTAGTTTCGTTTCAGCACTATCTTAAACAGGGTTTTGAGAAGACGGAAGCGATTACGGAAGCGGTACGAATCAATATTAAACCCGTGATGATTACTTCAATAACAACAGCTCTAGGATTGTTATGTCTGAATTTTTCAGAATCCCCACCTTATCGTGATCTTGGCAATCTGGTTGCTATGGCAGCCATTATCGCCGGTGCATTGGCATTAACTTGGTTTCCTGCTTGTTTATTTATTTTTTCAGGCTCTAAAGGCCCTAAAGAAAGTGACCATAACGTTTTAGAAACCTTCTTTAATCAGATATCTGGATGGATATTTAATTACCCACAGCAAATTGTTGCCGCGTCTATTTTTTCAATTGTTATTGCGCTTATTGGCATCATGCAATTGGAATTCAACGAGCAATGGCACCAGTATTACGATGAAACTTATGATGTTCGTCAGGCGTTAGACACCCAAAACGACAAGTTATACGGTGTTAATTTCATTCAATACTCTGTAGGCAGTGGTGAATCAGAAGGCATATACCGCGTTGCTTATCAAAAACAACTTGATCAGCTCGTTAGTTGGATAGATCAACAAGAGAATGTTGGCTATGTCGATGCTTTATCTTTACAGGTCAAAGAACTCAATCAGAAGTTACAAGCGAATGATTTACAAACGTTTAGAATACCCGATTCTAGGGAAGTGATTGCACAATCTTTACTTGCGTATGAAATGTCATTGCCTTTAGGCATGGGTATGGATCAGTACGTTAACATTGATCGTTCATCGACACGCTTAACCGTTTATTTGCACAAATCTACCTCTAAACAGTTGATTTCAATGGATGAAAAAATACTATCTCAAGCCAAAGTGAATTATCCGATGTTACATCTAGAATCGGGCACAGGTCTTGATATGGTTTTTGCGAATATATCAGACAGTAACTCAATGAGTCTCCTTAAAGGCACTGGGTTAGCACTGCTTTTGATATCCATAATATTAATACTGGTACTTAAATCGATACGTTTAGGGCTTGTTAGTATTATCCCAAATATTATGCCAGTGGTATTAGCGTATGGAGCATGGGGATTTATTTCAGGACGCATCGACTTGGGTTTAAGCATCGTTGCGTGCATGAGTATCGGACTGGTTGTTGATGATACGGTCCACTTTTTATCGAAATATCAATTAGCACGACAGCAAGGTAAAACGACCGAACAAGCTATTCAATATGCTTTTAGCACTGTGGGAATTGCAATGTTAATAACGACCTTTGTATTAGCCGCTGGTTTTTTATTGTTGGCATTATCTTCGTTCTCTCCGACGCATGGAATGGGTGCACTGCTTGCCTTAACGGCTGTTTTTGCATTAATTATCGACTTCCTATTCTTACCTATTTTATTGATTACTTTTGATAGCTCTACAAAAAGTAATGTTAATCAGCATTAATAAAAAATAACCGATTTTAATTATTATGAGTGCTAGCCAAAGTAGTTTGCACCGACTAACTGTTTATATAAGGACTTAAAATGACATCTCAGTCAGTGACTCTAAATGATTCCGTAACAACACGTATTGTTGCTTGGATGAACGAACGCTTTCCTTTTGCGAATGCATTACTCTTTTTTATTCTATACCTAACCAGTGCTGCCGTTGCGCGCGCTGCGTTAGATCAAGAAATTAAAATATCCCTCCTTGATGTGTTCAACTGCTTAATTACTTGGGGATTGTTTTTAGTTATTAGAATATTTGATGAACATAAAGACTATGATCTTGACGTTCTTAATCACCCACAGCGAGTCTTGCAAAGCGGATTAATTACTCTAAAGCATCTGAAGATTTTAGCCGCTGTTTCAATTACAGCACAGCTAATATTTTCCCTTTATTTAGATGGATTTATATTAGGCAGTGCAACAATAAGCTGGCTAATTATGTTCGGCTATTTATGTTTAATGGGAGTTGAATTTTTCTGCGGTGAGTGGTTAGAAAAACGACTAACACTCTATGCATTTACTCACATGATGATCATGCCATTAACGGTTTTTTGGTTAGCAAACATAGCAACCCCCAGTGCTGATATTACTGATGTATTAACGCCGTCTCTTTATATAATGATGCTATTAGCCTTTGTGAGTGGATTTTGTTTTGAGATTGCTCGTAAGACGCGCGGGCCTGAAGAAGAACGTGAAACCGTTGATTCCTATTCTAAAATATTCGGTACAAAAGGATCGGCTTACGTTGTTATGGGGCTTATCACCGGTATGTTAATTAGCCAGGCCTTATTACTGTTTTTCTTAAGCGTCGAATACATTTGGGCTTATAGCATTGCTCTAGTTGTTACTTATGCTCTAGCCATTAAACAAGTATTAAGCTTTGTCAGTGCGCCTAGTTTAAAAGGGCGAGAGAAAAACGAAGCGGCCATCGCAATCAATATGTTGGTCGGCTATTTGGTGATTATTATTGCAGTACTCATAAATAATGGTATTGCTTGGAGTATTATTTAATGCCAAATACTACAAGACAGTTAATTACTCCTGCACGTCATTTATTCACGAATGAGCATGAAGCGACCGTTGAAGTATTCCATAACGATCAAGTTTGGCAAGCCGAAGCAGCGGATGTTTCAAAAAATCATCTATCCATATTCTGTGAGGATTGCCCCCCACTAGAAAAAAATGAAAAGATAGATTTGATTAAAGTGAGTATCTTCGGCCAAACGTTCGAATTTACCCAGCTCACTATGATAAAGCGTGAGTCGACTCAAGGGCGTAAAATACGACTGGTTTTACGGAGCCAAAAAGATGAAGAAACTAGCCGTTTATTATGGCAACTAAGTTATGTTTTGCGCCAGAATGGTAAAGCGAATGCGAAGGTAAAATACGATGAATTTACGCTTCCAAAAATACCTGCTCGTGGCCTATACACAGAAGATGCACGTTTAGAACGACTTCAGTATGTTCGTGATAATACCGATGCTAAATTAGAACGTGTAGCAGAAAACACCTTTGAAGCAAAAGCGCTAGTCAGCAACATAGAAGCCTTTATTGGTTCTGTAGAAATCCCCGTTGGTATTGCCGGACCCCTTCATATAAAAGGCGGACATGCTGATGGTTTATTTTATGCACCAATGGCAACGACCGAAGGGGCATTGCTTGCGTCTGCTACACGAGGTGCTACGGCACTGTCTCGTTCAGGTGGCGTGAACGTACGTGTTATTGGCCAGCGTATGTTACGCGTGCCTGTTTTTGTATTAACCGATTTAAACTCTGCATTATTTTTTGCGGAATGGGTAAAAGATCACTACGCAGA
>JBNMPQ010000165.1:0-6699 GCA_051276935.1 Oleispira sp.
TCTTTGCGGCGCTGAAGCATTATTTCTTTTAATATTTTTTCGAATGCCAATTCACGGTTATGTGGATCAGCGTTGTTTTTATATTTGTCTTCATAATCTGGGTGCGCTTTTACGCTATCTGCTATGTTTACAAACTTAATACGTTGCTCTTCGGGTGTTGCACTCCAACCTTGGAACCAGCGTTCATTGAACGTGTATATGATGTCATCCAATGGGTTGGTTTCTTTGTCGCCACCGTGCGCCCCTCTTGGGTTAGGGTTTTGTGGATCTAACTCTGTTTCTTCTCCGTCCAAACCAATAGTGTGGCTTAGCTTAACTCTTTGAAGACCGTATGAGCTCAGATCAACTGAATCCAATAATTCATCTAATAATTCAGCATCAGGATCTTGAACTTTAAGCTTGGGGATCAGGAACTTTAAGAACCAGAATAGTTTTTCCCATACAGCTATTTCATAGGACATAATTGAAGCCATCTGGCCGTAGATTTTAACAAACTGCTTGGCTTTGATTTTGAAGTCGATTTTGGCTTCATTTTCTAGCTCCAATTCAATATTGAATCGGGCTGCGGCAATATCGATTATGGGGCTTAGACGTTGTGCATCTTCATTGTCAAAATACCGTTTTACAAACTCTTCAACTTCCGTCCATTCATAAACGCCGACATCATCCATTTCATCTTTTAATTCATGGAGTACGTTGACATCAGTCGCCTCAGACAATGAGGTTGCTGTATAGAAAGGATCAAATGCCGTCTTAATTTCTTCAATAGAATTGAAAAAATCTAGCACGAAAAGATCTTCCGTTTTCTTGCCTAGCTTAGGAGCTGACCTGTTTAAACGCGATAGCGCCTGCACACACAAAACACTCGCCAGCTTTTTATCCACATACATCGCGCAGAGCTTAGGTTGATCAAAGCCAGTCAGGTACTTATTAGCCACAACAAGTAAGCGATATTCATCAGTATCAAACTTGTCTTTCGTATCGCCTTCACCAAAACCGTTCATATCGGCTTCGGTATATTCGATACCATCAACTTCCTTAGTACCAGAAAAAGCGATAGCCGCCTTAAAGGGATTACCTTGAGCTTCCAGCAATCGCGTTATTGCTTTGTAATAACGAATGGCTGCTTCAATATTTTGAGTAACAACCATACCTTTACCTTTGCCTTTAAGCTTCTTGGCGTTGACGACATGCGGCACAAAATGCTCCAGCATTATTTCGGCTTTGGTATCTATCGTATGTTGGCTACTCTCAACGTAAGCCCTGAGTCTCTTCTGAGCTTTCTTAGTATCAAACTCAGGGTTATCTTGAATCGACTTTTCGATTTCGTAATAGCTTTTGTAAGTCGTGTAATTAGCCAGTACATCAAGAATGAAACCTTCTTCTATCGCTTGCTTCATAGAGTACAAGTGGAATGGCTCAAAGCTACCGTCAGACTTCTGCTGGCCAAATTTTTCTAAGGTGGTATTTTTAGGTGTCGCGGTAAACGCTAAATATGAAGCATTGCCACGCATCTTGCGTGACTTCATTGCCTGTAGAATCTTGTCCTGTGCGTCTTCCGCCTCTTCCACCTCAGACTTACCCATTGCACGGTTCATATTGTCGTGCGCTGATCCTGACTGCGAACTGTGCGCCTCATCAATAATAACAGCAAAGCGCTTATCGCTAAGATCGGCAATACCATCAATAATAAATGGGAATTTTTGAATGGTAGTAATGATAATCTTCTTGCCGTTCTCCAGTGCAGACTTAAGCTCCGACGATTTGTGAGCTGGCGCAACAATATTCTTCACTTCCGAGAAGTCTTTGATGTTATCGCGAAGCTGCTTATCGAGTAAGCGCCTATCGGTCACAACAATTACAGAGTCAAACAGCGGCTGATCTAAACCTCGGCCACCTTGAACAGCGTCGTTAGCAGGGTAAGTTTCAATAAGCTGATACGCAGCCCAAGTGATTGAATTAGACTTACCAGAGCCCGCCGAATGCTGAATTAAGTATGTTTGGCCAACGCCATTCTCAGAAGCATCGTTAACCAACTTTCGTACCACATCCATTTGATGATAACGCGGGAAAAACAAAGTGCGCTTGTTAAGCGGGGCTTTGCTGCTGCCATCCAACCTAACAAAGTGCTGAATAATATTGGCTAAGCTTTCTTTGGTGAAAACCTCTTCCCATAAATAAGCCGTTTTATGCCCTGTTTGGTTTGGTGGATTGCCTTGACCGAGGTTATGCCCTTTGTTGAACGGCAAGAAGAACGTCGCCTTACCTGCCAGCTTGGTCGTCATATACACTTCATCCGTATCAACTGCCATATGCACGAGGCAACGACCAAAATTTAGAAGTGGCTGGTTGGTATCTCGGTCTTCACGGTACTGTTTCTGGCCGTGGTAACGGGCTGTCTGGTTTGTCCAAGCATTTTTTAGCTCTAGGGTTATCAATGGAATGCCATTGATAAACAGCACCATATCTATTTCTTGCAGAGGGTTAGCCTGTGAGTAGCGCAACTGGCGCGTACAACTAAATATATTCGCGTTAAAGTTTCGCGTGATTATTTCGCTGCAACTACCAACAGGTGCGGGATACAGCAAATTAAAATGCGCATCATCAACATCCAAACCCGATTTAAGTAATTTCAATACCCCATGCTTCTTGATGAGTCGATCAAAGCGCTCGTATATTTTACGCTGCCAGTCGTTAGGATTGTTACGCTTAATCTTCTCAAGTTCATCCTCTTGCGTCTTTTCTAGAAACGACCAAAAGAAACGCTCATCAAGCGCATACTGCTTATTAAAGTCGATAGGGTTACCCGGCTGGTAATATTTATTACCATAATCGGGGATCACTTCTTTTACTTGGTTTTTGCGCTCTTCCAAACAGCTACCCACCAAGGCTGTCTCGATTGCGGCCTCCAGCGCCTGTTCGTTTGTTTGGCTAACCATGCGCGATTTCCTTAATCTTGTTTCAGTAAAATAAAATGCTCGACCAATCGAATCATCAATTCTTTATGTTCTGGCTTGCTCTCTGCAACCAATAAAGCCAGAGCCACCAAGGTGTTATCGTTAATTATTTGCTCTACAGGCTTTGCCAATAAGTGCTGATGCAAGCGCAAATACCACAGGAACAAAAAGGAACCCGTGCGTTTATTGCCATCGGCAAAGGGGTGGTTTTTAATCACCAAATACAACAAATTTGCCGCACGACAGGCCACATTGGGGTAAAACAGCTCGTCGCCAAAACCCTGCTCAATGGTGGCAATGGCAGAGGCCAAGCCCTCACCGCGTAACTGGCCAAACAGCTCGGTTGCTTCGCCTTTGGCTATTAAACCCTTCTTTAACTCAGTAACGGCTTTCAGCACAGATTCCAATTTGAATGCATACATTTTCGATTGTTGTTGCTGGCTATCAGTGAGCGATTGCTCATCATAGGCTTGCAATAAACTCCAACTACGGGCGTAATCACTGATCACCGCCAATACCGCTTCGCCCGATTCGTTAATCATTTGCTGATTTTGCAAAGTGGACGATAACAGGCTCAACGCCTGCTCCATTTCAATACCGCGTTGTGCCAAACGCTGCTGATTTAGGGTATAGCCTTCGACCAAGTGCTGTTTTAAAGTGCGTGTAGCCCAAATACGGAACTGGGTGGCGCGTGAAGAGCTAACCCGGTAGCCTACCGATATAATGGCGTCTAGGTTGTAGTGCTTGAGCTTACGTTTTACCTGCCGTTTACCCTCTTGGCGAACTACCAAGAAATCCTTGGTAGTTGCCGACTCGTCTAGCTCCTTGTTAATAAAGACATTTTTCAAGTGCATCTGCACGTTCTCTGGCGTGGTGTCGAATAAGTCCCCCATTTGCAATTGGGTTAACCAGAGTGTCTCCTCCTGTAACTCGATAGCAAGCTGAACTTGCCCGTCATCACTGGTGTAAATTTCTATTGGATTGGTCATACTAGCCTCCTTGCTAATTTTTATTGAGTTTCAGTACTTCAGAGGCTTTCTGTAACGGTGTTTTTAACGCCTTTTCTAGCTTGGTCATGTGGGTAAGATGCCACTGCACCCAGTCACCCCATAATTCACGATTAAACCCATCGGCAGGCTTTGTATACTGAATGCGACAGGATTTTTTATTCTCTAGTGGGAGCCATTCTAAGTTATCACAAAAGGCAGCATCAATCTTTTCACGCTGTTTGCTTAATTGTTCAAATAGAAAAGAGTTCTCCTCTTGATTAGATCGACTCAGCCATAATTCAACACGTATTTCTTTTTGATTAAAAATCAAACTAAAGGGGCAACCAGTTACACCCGAACCGGCATTTAACCAGTGATCTTTTTTGCTTGGGCTTACACTATTGTATAAAGTGCATGAGCTATTTCGGAACGCTTCTAGTAACAGCTCCCAGTAATCATGCCTTACGGTATGGCGATGCTTTCGAACAACTTCAGTACTCTTCTCTTCTGCTTCTTTTGCGTTAATACCGATCATCAACTCCTTCGCTTCAGGCGTGGAAATAATTTGATCAATATTGATAAAGAGCTGCTCACCAAGAGAATGCGGTGTTACTTTAAAACATTGGATATTAATACTTTGACCTAATAGCCACAGTGCGGTGCTGGTCACTTCTTTGCGGAAGTTAGCAGCCACCATCATGATGCGTTGGCTATTGCCGAGATTGATTTTTACCTCATCAAGATCAGGCGCATCGAGGAATTCGCAGATTTGCGTTGAAGCATCCGTAACAACTTCGTCAGAAGATTGCTTTTCGTATCGGTTGAGATACTGCTGGAATATCTCAACGATTTGCAGTTTGGTTAAGCTGGCGCAATAGGATGCATATTTAAGGGATTGCCAAACTACATCGCGGCCACTGTCATCGAGCTTGTTCTCGATAATGACCAAATTGCCGTCTTTATCGAGCGCCAACAGATCGAGGCGTTCACGGGTATCATCAAAGCCGTCAAACTCTTTCTGGATGACCAACAACTCTTCCCCCAGCGCCGAGGGTTCATGCGCTAGCCATTCCTGAAGATGCTTACGCTCAGTAAAACCAAGTTCACTGAACGTCTTGGTTTTTACCGCTTTTATGCGATTGCTTTTATGGTCTACCGTAAACACTTTGCCTCCTTGTCTCTTTTACTTTAGGCCACTTTAATTTTGCCCGTTACAGCACTATTGATTAGAGTGACTTTGTATTCTTTTAAATTTTCTATTTGATTGATTTGTGTATCTATTGCTTGATCTAAACCAATTGAGATACTGCTGATATAATCATCTATTGCTAGCTGCTCATTTAGTGGAGGTAAGACCACTAACAATTCTTTTATCTTTTCAAGGTGTAAATTTGTAACTGATGTCCTAGATGAACCATATGCAATTTGCATATCCACAATAGGGCTATTAAAGAACGATGTGAAATAATGGGGACTGATGGCAGCTTTAAGTTTGATTAAACAAAGACTGACAAAAAAGGAAAATTGTTTATCCCAATCAATTACTTTTGTTAACCCTATAGTCCCATTTTTTGATATGAGAACATCCCCAATTTCTCCTTTAGCTCGTTTTATAAGTTCTTTATGCTCTTTTTCAGGTATAAATCGGACATTATCCCAGTTTATCAATCCATCCTTCATTTTTGATAAATCCGTAACGCGGAGAAATGGTACCCCTTTGTCAACATATGTTGGAGTGAAGTGAGCACCATCAACAATTTTGTTTGCCAGCAATTTGAGCTTTACCACATCCCAATGCTCAGGAATTTGACCTATCCATTCCACACCTGAATCTTTCATTGGTACGTTTGGATCAAGCCCTTGAGTGACTGCTTTTTGAATAATGATTTGCTTGCGCTCTTTGAGCAGTGTGATTTGCTTTTCTTTGATTGCTATCGCTTCGTCAATTTGCGCTGTTTTTTGATCTAAAAAATTAGCAATAACTACTTGCTCTTCAACTGGCGGCAATAAGCATCTTATATCAAAAAAATCATCAGTATATAATCGTAAGCGGCTTTCAATTACACCCGTTGAACGCCTTTTATATTCAGCCTTATAAACTTCAGTCCTTAAAAGATAATGGAAGTACCTTTGAATATTCTCACCCAACAAGCGGTATACAGAATAAGCGGGACTAACAATTCCATCAAAAGGAGAAAAGCCCAAACTTCCATTCCACGCCAACATGATATTGCTAACTAATTCGCCTTGAATTACTTTCTTATAACCCTCAAGAGTTTCTGCATTAGTCAACAAATCATTTTCGGCAAGCTTGTCTGACTTTCTAGTTACCCCCGTGTACTGTGATACAGAAAGAAGTTCCTCAGAACCATTTTTGCTTCGCTCATTTATCTCGGAAAAAATAAACTTAATCCTTCGTATATCCCAGCCACAGGGAATAGTTCCCAGCCAATCAACACCTGACTCTTTATACGCTTGATATTTTGGTATTATTGCTAAAGCATCCATCATGCTTCTCCTTGCACTTCAGCAACATCAACACCTAGTATTTGCGCAATTAAGCCTTCGGCTTTCTGCTCTAAGTCAATAATATCTTTTGCCACTTCATTTAATGCGCGTAATGGCTTATGGCGATAGAAATACTTATTGAAACTGATTTCGTATCCAATCTTGGTGCTATCTACGTTGATCCACGCTTCTTCAACGTGCGGCTTCACTTCTTCTAAGAAATATTCGTGAATTTCTTGAGCGAG
>JBNMPQ010000166.1:0-6547 GCA_051276935.1 Oleispira sp.
GCTTTTTGTAAATTTACCCACATATTTTGCATCTAAGCGCAACATGAAATCTTTTTCATTTCGTCTAAGCTGTAGCATATCTGCGCGTAATTGTTGATCGCCAAGGGCGTTAATTTCTTTTTCCGCTTGATGAACGGCGTCACGTAAAGCACCGTAATAACCGTCTTTTGGATTAAGACCAATGACTTTTTGAGTAGTAATGAGTTTAGTAAATATCTCACTGTAGCGAATAAATGCGCTCCGCATGTCTTTAATGGGTTCGGCATCTAAGCCAATATCAGTAGTGGCCTCATGTAGTTTATCGGTATCTGTTAGTAGAATAGCTAAATTGTCAGAAAATTTTTGCTCATATTTAAGATCTAATCGGGCTAAAAAATCTTTTTCGTTTCTGCGTAGCATAAGCATGTCGCCACGTATTTCACTTAAGCTGTTTTGGACTTGATTAAACCCTTCGGTTTTTTTTACTAAATGGTGGTCAAATAATAAAATACCAATAATGGACACTAATATAAGCGATCCCACCCACATAAATTTATTCTTTATAGTCAACATATCAATTTCCAGCTAAGTGTAAGCGTTTTTAGAAAATAGATTATTTTAGTATAGGTCGGTATCCCCGATAAGCGAATATCGTTTAAGACGTATTAATTGTGAATAATGGAGTGTTAGCAGTTACATTGATATAAGTGACAGTCATATACTCTATAATTCACCGATGGTTAATATTCAAAAAGTGCTGAATAAATTTACAGTATAGGTAAAATAGTCACATTGTTTTTATTGGCTCTATTTTCGGCGACTGTTAGGCTTTTTTATGGATGTTTCTTACCTTCTTGATGATTTAAATGATGCGCAGCGTGAGGCGGTGTCGGCACCTGCCGGAAACCAGTTGATTCTGGCGGGTGCAGGTAGCGGTAAAACACGAGTATTGGTACATCGTATTGCGTGGCTTATCCAGGTCGAGAATGTCTCGCCCCACTCTATTATGTCGGTGACTTTTACCAATAAAGCCGCGCGAGAAATGCGTGGGCGCTTAGAGGAAATACTCGAAGGCAATCTAGTGGGTAATAGCCGCTCTATGTGGGTAGGCACATTTCATGGCATTGCTCACCGTCTTTTAAAAGCCCACTGGAAAATTCTTAATCTTCCGCAAAACTTTCAAATATTAGATAGTGATGACCAGCTTCGGTTGGTCAAGCGTGTGTGCCAAACCTTAAAACTGGATGACACGCGTTGGCCTCCTCGCCAGGCACAGTCTTATATTAACTCACAGAAAGATGAAGGGCAGCGCCCGCAATATATTCAAGCCAGCGGCGATCCTTACGAAGTGACAATGCTACAAATTTATACAGCCTACGAAGAAATATGCCGTAGAGGTGGTTTAGTAGATTTTGGTGAGTTGTTGCTGCGCGCACACGAACTGTTATTGAATAATCCCGATATTTTGCAGCATTATCAACGCCGTTTTCCATTTATTCTAGTCGACGAGTTTCAAGATACTAATACCATTCAATATGCGTGGTTGCGGGTATTGGCGGGAAATACTGGGTGCGTGACAGCGGTGGGTGATGATGATCAATCAATTTACGGTTGGCGTGGGGCAAAAATTGAGAATATTCAGCGTTTTACTGATGATTTTGCGCAATCACAAACGGTCTGTTTAGAGCAAAACTATCGTTCTACAGGGCTTATTCTAGAAGCTGCGAATGGAGTGATTGAAAATAATCAGGGTCGTTTAGGCAAAGAATTACGTACTGATGCTGGCGATGGCGAACCGATTAGTTTATATGCAGCATTTAACGAGTACGATGAAGCACGATTTATAATGGAGTCTATCGAGCAGTGGGTGCGAGAAGGCCATCGTTATGACAGTATTGCGATATTGTATCGTTCGAATGCGCAATCACGAGTATTAGAAGAAAGCCTGTTGCGAGAAAATATTGCCTACCGCATTTATGGTGGTCAGCGATTTTATGATCGTTTAGAAATCAAAAACGCCCTTTCTTATATGCGCTTACTGGTGAATACAGATGACGATACGGCGTTCGAGCGGGTGATTAACACGCCAGCACGCGGTATTGGTGGCAAAACCGTTGAGCAAGTGCGTTTGTTCGCACGACAAGAAGGTTGTTCGTTGTGGGCAGCGGCGCAACGTATGGCAGATGAGAAAATACTCACGGCAAGAGCATCGGGTGCAATAAATGTTTTTTTACAGCTAATTCGTCAATTACAAATAAAAACCAAAGAATGTGATTTGGACGAGCAAGCAGATAAAGTGATTAAACTGTCGGGCTTATACGACTTTCATAAGAATGAAAGGGGCGAAAAAGGCCAGGCGAGAGCGGAAAATTTAGAAGAGTTAGTTAACGCCTGCCGTGCTTTTAACCCAGACGATGCGGCGACGCAAACCGATCAAGAAATAACAGAAGATACCCCCTTATTGGTACAGTTTTTAGATAGCGCCTCGTTAGATTCAGGCGATGGTCA
The DNA here is from genome assembly GCA_051276935.1 of Oleispira sp. Classification (GTDB taxonomy): domain Bacteria; phylum Pseudomonadota; class Gammaproteobacteria; order Pseudomonadales; family Oceanobacteraceae; genus Oleispira. Next base: position 2,488 of record JBNMPQ010000166.1, read on the forward strand.
AGCCGATGAGTTTGACGATGCAGTACAGCTAATGACACTACATTCGGCTAAAGGCTTAGAGTTTCCCCGTGTATTTATGGCTGGCGTTGAAGAAAATCTTTTTCCCCATCGCATGTCGGCAGATGATCCTGAGCGTTTAGAAGAAGAGCGGCGCTTATGTTACGTAGGTATTACCCGCGCGATGGTAAAATTAACCGTTAGTTATGCAGAAACGCGGCGCATACACGGCAAGGAAAGTATTAATCGGGTATCGCGCTTTGTGAAAGAAATTCCCGCTAAGTGTATTCAAGAAGTGCGTTTAAAAACACAAATTAAACGTCCCTTAGGCTATAACAGAACTGCCAAGCCGAAACCCTCGTTGCAGGAGCAGGGTGAAGATTCAGGGTACTATTTAGGGCAAAAAGTCAGCCATGTGATGTTTGGTGACGGTGTAATTACTCACTTCGAAGGCCAAGAAAATAATATGCGTGTTCAGGTCAACTTTGCTAGTAAAGGGAGTAAGTGGTTAGTCTTGCAGTACGCGAATTTACAGGCATTATAGGTTTTTTTCTCTCTATTCCCCTTCCTTTGGTGCTTGATAAGCGCCGCTTATCAGCTATAGTTTATAGAGAGCTGCTGTACTTGTTGTTTGTCTATTCGTCAAATAATAGTGCCCAGCTAACGACATAGTGTTTGCAGCATGCAGACACAAAACTTCATCCATTATTTGTTAATTATTGCTTTAAAACGAGACAAATAGTGAATAGCTGATAGGTCTCTGATGACTCATTATTCACCCATAAAAAAGCCAGTTCGCAGTGATATAAGCCTGCGCATGTCTTTGTATGCGGTGATTATATCGCTATTTTTTGCGGCTATTAGCGTGGTACTTTTAATTTATATTGAGTCTAATCAAGCTGAAAGAGAGCTTATTCGAAAAACATCGGAAATCGTCGATACGATAGAGCAGCAAATAGGGCAATATCTATGGGATATCGATGACAATGGTATCCAAACCACACTTCAGCGAGTTGTCGAATTACCTTACATCAAAGGGGCTAGTATAGAGGGGGGGTTAGGGAGTAGTTTTTATATCGGTGATCAATCGACACCTGAAAAAATTTCACGAGATATATTTCTTTACGAACAAAATCTAGGAGTACTAAAAATAGGTTATAACGTAGAAGAGTTTAAGAGTAACGCTTATGAAAAATATCGTTCTACAATATTCATCGTTTTATTTACAATAGGGTTAATGTCTCTGGTTTTTTATGTGATTGTTAATCGAGAAATCATTCGCCACATTACATTTATTAGCCATTCAGCCAAATTATTTTCTCTTTATACTGCGGTAGATTTTTTCCCATTATCTCTTCAACGAAAACCTAAAAATGATGAAATTAATGACTTGGTTGACGTGTTAAATGACGGTCGAAAATCAGCTGTTGAATTATTACATGCAAAAAAAGACTACGAAGAGCAAATGGCTTATCAGGCCAACTTTGACCTGTTAACTGGATTGCCAAATCGCTGTCATTTATACAGTTATCTCAATCAACAACTAGAGGAATACGAAATAGAAAAAGGTCCGCTAGCGATTTTTTTTATTGATCTGGATGGTTTTAAGCAGGTCAACGATAGCATGGGGCATAATGTTGGCGATAAGGTACTTAATGAATGCGCAATGCGACTGCAAAAAGTCGCTAATGATTTTGATGCTTATATTTCTCGTTTAGGTGGAGATGAATTTGTTATTTGTTTTTATCTTGAAAAAGATCAATCTTATGTAGATGCTTGTGAAGCTATTATGGATGGCTTTGATGAAAAAATTAGTACCCAGGGTGTTCATGTGAAACTGGGCTGTTGTATCGGGGTTACCATACATCCGGATCATGGTTCTAATGAGCCCAGAACCATTTTAAATTATGCGGACAATGCACTATGTAAAGCCAAGCTTGTTGGAAAAAACACGTTTTTTTGTTTTGATGAATCAACAAGAAAGGAACAAGAATTAGAAAATAAAATAAAAAGTAAGTTACATGGCGCCATTGAAAATAAAGTTTTCCACGTTCATTATCAACCGTTGATTAATATTCAAACAAATAAAGTGGTGGGGTTTGAAGCATTAATTCGTTGGCACGATGAAGAAATAGGCTGGGTAAGACCAGATATATTCATCGCTATAGCTGAAAAAATAGGTGTAGTTTTTGATATAGATAGATGGGTTTTTGAAACAGCGATTAAACAAGTTGAAGAGTGGCGGAGTGATTTTAAAATACCATTTATTTTATCGATTAACTTCAGCCCTAGTAATTTTTATCATAATGATTTTTCCACATGGTTATTAACAAATAATTTTTTATATGAAAAAAATTTAAACTGGATAGAATTAGAAGTAACGGAAAGATTAATATTAAATGATGACTATATCGTGTTAGAAGGTATTAATAAGCTTCGGGAGAGAGGGATTGATTTTAGTATTGATGACTTTGGTATGGGATATTCCTCGCTTGGCTATATCAAAAAATTTAGTCATATGTTGTCCAAGATAAAAATAGATAGGATGTTCATTAATGAAATATTAGAGACAGACTTCGACATTGCTTTTGTAAAAAGTATTATGATGTTAAGTGACAGCTTGAAGTTAACCGTATTAGCCGAAGGCGTTGAAGAAAAAGGACAGGTTGATCTACTAAGAAAAATTGGTTGTGAATATGTACAGGGCTATTATTTTTCTAGACCATTAGCTGTATCAGATATGCAAGGATTTCTAGACGGCTGGGAAGCAAGAGTCGCTAGTGAAATAGGTGTGTTAATAGACCAGAAGAATAATGGTTCATTAACAAAAGATAATAATGAAGTGTGTTAAGTGTTTAGTAATATGTTGTCTTTCCCTGTTGCTGGTTTCGTGTGGTGTTAATATTGACGAAGATTTAGCCCATGGAGTAATGAAAAAAATTTATGATGCTAGAAAAAAAGGCTCATTTCATAAAGAATTTAAACTTTATGATAAAGAATCTTTTAAAATAGTCCCGTTTAATGATGTTGCTATTACGCTAAAAGCGGTTGTAGGCGGTGCGGGAAGATTTAAAAAAGCAAGCCACGTATCAACAAAAATAGAGCGTCGAAATCAAATTAGAGAAGGTCTTGTTAGTTATATGGTGCTGACTTATAATGTGGAGTATTCTCGTTTTTCCCTCACTGAATCCTATTATTTTCTCGGCAGTTCAGAAAAGCCAATCATAGTGTATATGACGTTGCAATTTTAGGTTTACTTCATTTTCTTGTTAATTCTTTCTGCTCTACCTTTCTCCCTGCCAAGTAGGCATCAATCGTACTGACAAACCATGTAATTAAAAATACATTTATAGCAATATTAAGCAAATGTGCTTCGTCGGTGGGTGGTGCGGCGGTAACGAGTTCAATAATAGTGGAGATGCTAAAGGACATTTGCTGCGCCACAATTTGATCAGCAATGACGCTTGCTCGTTTCATCATGCTAATAAATAATACTAAAGACGCAGCCGCTGCGATACCAATATATAAACATCCAAACAGATATTTTTTCAAAAAGAAATGTCCGCTACCAGGAAACATAAATAGTGATAATAACGTGGCGCGGGTCGATACTTTCATTGCTAGAGAGGCTCTTTGATATTAAGAATAAATGAGAGAAGGAAGAAATATTTCGCTAACTAATAGTGGCTGTGATGACAAACAAAACACTGATCGACGTCCCCATGTTGATTGCCAAGGGGATAGTGATATTTCCTGAGATATTTGTGGTACATGCGATGGTAGAAGTTTTGCAATTTGTAGCTTCCCTCGCTGCATAGAGGGGTCAGTAAAGAGCTGTTCGCCCAAGGGTTTATTACCTAAATAATGCAATCGCCTCAAAGAGCCTTTTAGTGTGGTTAATGGTATGGCTGTACGAGCATATACCCAAGGTATGTCATTGCCATAAAGAATGACCTCCCTAATAAGAGCCCATTGTCGATGAGGAATAAGTAACGCATGTTGTTCGGACCGAAGAACAGGGCGAATAGATTGGTTCAGTACCGATACGCGAAAATGCCCGTTG